>JBQGEN010000432.1:0-11595 GCA_052039615.1 Sideroxyarcus sp.
ACAGAGGTGTTTCCTTCCACGTCGATCTGCGCGCCGAGGCGGCGCAGTTCCTGCACGTGCATGAAGCGGTTCTCGAAGATGGTCTCCACCACCATCGCGCTGCCTTCCGCGATGCAGTTAAGCGCCATGAACTGCGCTTGCATGTCGGTGGGAAAGGCCGGGTGCGGCGCGGTGCGCACGTTGACCGCCTTGGGACGGCCCTGCATCTCCAGATGGATGGTGTCGCCCTCGACCTTGATCTGCGCGCCCGCTTCGGTCAGTTTTTCCAGCACCGTTTCCAGGATGTCGGCGCGCGTCTCGCGCAGCGTGACGCTGCCGCCGGTCGCGGCCGCCGCCACCAGGAAGGTGCCGCTCTCGATGCGGTCCGGCATGATGCGGTGTATCGCGCCATGCAGCTTCTCCACCCCCGTGATGGTGATGGCATCGGTGCCGTCGCCGGAAATCTTTGCCCCCATGGCGCGCAGGCAGTTGGCCAGATCCACCACTTCCGGCTCGCGCGCGGCGTTCTCCAGCACGGTCACGCCGTCGGCCAATGCCGCTGCCATCATCAGATTCTCGGTGCCGGTGACGCTGACGATGTCGAAGAAAATGCGTGCGCCCTTGAGCCGCTTGGCCCTGGCGTGGATGTAGCCGTGTTCGATGTGTATCTCCGCCCCCATCGCCTGCAGGCCCTTGATGTGCAGGTCGACCGGACGCGAGCCGATGGCGCAGCCGCCGGGCAGCGACACCATGGCGTCGCCGAAGCGCGCCAGCAGCGGGCCCAGCACCAGGATCGCCGCACGCATGGTCTTCACCATGTCATAGGGTGCTTCCCACTTGTTCACCCGGTCGCCCCTGAACACGACCTCGCCCGCCCTCGATTCCGCGGACATCCCCATCTGTTCCAGAAGCTTGCGCATGGTGCCGACATCGTGCAGGTCGGGCAGATTGGTCAGGTGCAGGGTGTCGGACGTCAGCAGGCTGGCGCACATGATGGGCAGCGCGGCGTTCTTTGCGCCGGAGATGCGCACTTCGCCGCGCAACGGGCTGCCGCCCTGGATAGCTAGTTTTTGCATTTGGGATCTTCTCGCCGCGTAGCGGCGCTTATTGTGATGAGTGACTCAATGGCAGCGTTTCGGCCACACCATACAGGTGGGCAAGGCTGCGCAGATTTTCCGGGACATTGACGAAGGATAGCGTAGCGCCGTGACGCTGCGCGTTGCGCAGCCAGCCCAGCAACAGGCTCACCGCGGCGGAATCCGCGGCCTCGACTTGGCCCAGGTCGACCACCCATTCCTTGCCTTCCAGCGGCTGCATGGCCTCGGTGAACGAGGCACCGATCGTGTCCATGGTCAGCCGGCCGGATACCCGCAGGCGGTCGCCATCGCGCTGGATCATTTGGACTCCACCTTCTCTATCAGCTCGGCCTTGTCTGACGCAGCCTGGTTCTTTTCGACCAGCGTCTTGATCAGGCCATCGATGCCGACTTGCTGAACCTGATCGGCGAAGGTGCCGCGGTAACTGGTCACCAGGCTCACCCCTTCCACCGTCAGGTCGTACACCTTCCAGCCATCCGGCTTCTTTTCCATATCATAGTCCACCAGTATCGGCTGCTGCGCTCCCGGCTTGACGATCGCCGTCTTGATGGTCACCTCGGTCGCACCAGCGGCCAGCTTGACCGGCTTGACCTCGACGGTCTGGTCGCGATACGAGGTGAACGCCTTGGTATAGGTACGCACCAGCAAGGTGCGGAACTCGGTCACCAGCGCCTGCTTCTGCTCCGGCGTCGCGCTGCGCCAGGACTTGCCCACCGCCAGCCTCGTCATGCGCTCGAAATTGAAATGCGGCAGGACCTTGGCATCCACCAGCTCCAGCAGTTTCTTCTGGTTGCCGGAACGCAGTTCCTTGTCGGCGCGGACGATATCCAGCACCTCGCGCACCGTATCCTTGATAAGCACGTCCGGCTCCGGCACATCGGCGCGCGCGCCCGCCGTCGCCCACGACAGCAGGATGCCAAACAGCAGTGCAAAAGATCTTTTCATGTTCATGTCCATCGTTTTCCGCGTATCACTTTGCGTCGACACTCGACGTGAAGAACTTGCCGATCAGGTCCTCCAGCACCACGGCCGACTGCGTCTTCTTGAACTCGCCACCGTCCTGCAACATCTCGTCCTCCCCGCCCGGCAGCAAGCCGATGTACTGCTCGCCCAACAGGCCGGAGGTCAGGATGTTGGCAAAGGTATCCTTGGGAAACTGGTAGCGTTTGTCTATGCTCATCGTCACCTTGGCCTCGTAGCGGCCGGTATCCAGCACGATGCTGGTCACCCGCCCCACCAGCACACCGGCACTCCGGACCGAGGCGGTCGGCTTCAGCCCGCCGACATTGGTGAAATGCGCCTGCAGCTGGTAGGTCTCCGACACGTTATAAGTGCTCAGGTTGCCGACCTTGAGTGCCAGCACCACCAGCGCCGCGATACCCGCCACCACGAAAGCGCCCACCCAAAGATCCAATGTCGTACGTTCCATAACTCTATTCCCCTCGAAACATGAACGCGGTCAAAATAAAATCCAGCATCAATATCGCCAACGACGATTGCACCACCGTGCGCGTGGTCGCGCCGGACACGCCTTCCGCCGTCGGCGGCGCATCATAGCCCTCGAACAGGGCGATGGCGGTGACCACCAGCCCGAACACGAAACTCTTGATCACGCCGTTCAGCACGTCGTTCTGAAAGTCGACCGACGCCTGCATCTGCGACCAGAACGAGCCCTCGTCCACGCCGATCAGCACCACGCCGACCACGTAGCCGCCGAACACCCCCATCGCCGAGAACAGTGCCGCCAGCAGCGGCATCGAGATCACGCCGGCCCAAAAACGCGGCGCGACCACGCGCGCGATCGGGTTCACCGCCATCATCTCCATCGCGGAGATCTGCTCGGTCGCCTTCATCAGGCCGATCTCAGCGGTCATCGCCGAACCGGCGCGGCTGGCGAACAGCAGCGCCGCCAGCACCGGCCCCAGTTCGCGCACCAGACTCAGCGCGACCAGCGAACCGAGTGCCGATTCCGAACCGTAGCGCTTCAGCGTCTCGAAGCCCTGCAGCCCCAGCACCATGCCGACGAACATGCCTGCCACCAGAATGATGATGAGCGACATCACGCCGCTGAAAAACATCTCTTTCACGGTCAGGTGGAAGCGGCGAAAGCTGGCGCCGGAATAGAACAGCGTCATGACGAAGAAGCGCGAGGCATAGCCGAGGCGCCACACCGCACTGATGCTGCGGCGACCGATGGTTCTCAGGCTCTTTGCGACAGGCATCAGGCAGATACTCCCAAGTCTTGGCGGAATTCCCCGCCGGGGTAATGAAACGGGATCGGACCGTCCATCTCGCCGTGGACGAACTGCTTCACGAACGACTCGCCGGATGCGCGTATTTCGTCCGCCGTGCCCTCCGCGATGATCGCCCCGTCCGAAACGAAATAGACGTAGTCCACTATCTTCAGCGATTCCTGGATGTCGTGCGTCACCACGATGGAGGTCGCGCCCAGCGCATCGTTCAGCTTACGGATCAGCTCGCCGACCACCGTGAGCGAGATCGGGTCCAGCCCGGCGAACGGCTCGTCGTACATGATCAGCATCGGGTCCAGCGCGATCGTGCGCGCCAGCGCCACGCGCCGCGCCATGCCGCCGGAAAGTTCGGAAGGCAGCAGATCCTGGGTGCCGTACAGCCCCACCGCGTGCAATTTCATCATGACCAAGTCGCGGATGATCTCTTCCGGCAGGTCGGTATGCTCGCGCATCTGGAATGCGACGTTGTCGAACACCGTCATGTCGGTGAACAACGCGCCGAACTGGAACAGCATCCCCATCTTGCGGCGCAGCGCATACAGCCCGTCCTGGTCCAGATCGTGAATCACCTGCCCGTCCACCTTCACCTGGCCCCTGGTTGGCTTGAGCACCCCGCCGATGTGGCGCAGGATGGTCGTCTTGCCGCAGCCGCTCAGGCCCATGATGGCGATGAGTTTCCCTTTCTGAAAGGACATGTTGATGCCTTTCAGGATCGGACGGTTGTCATAGGCGAAATTGACGTCGCGGACTTCTACCAGAGGTGCGGCCACTTTTGAACCTGTCACTCGTTGAAGAGGGCGCATTCTAAACTACGCAGCCATAACTTGGAAACCGGCGACAACTTGAGCTTGGCGCGATTGCGGGCTATCCTGCGCCACGCGACACACCTCTCGTGACGCCCCCGGGGAAACAGCGTGACACTACCTGCTCTGCTCATCGTCGACGACGATCCGCTTATCCGCGACACCTTGCGTCTGATCCTGTCCGACGAGTTCGACATCCACCTCGCCGAGGACCGCGCACAAGCCATCCGCCTGCTGCGCGACATGCCGACGCCACCGCAACTGGCGCTGGTCGACCTGGGACTCCCGCCCACGCCGCATCGCCCGGAAGAAGGCTTCCGCCTCATTACCGAGCTGCTGGCGCACGCGCCGAACATCAAGGTCATCACGCTGTCCGGCCAGAACGAGGAGAGCAACGCGCGCCACGCGCGCACCCTGGGCGCCATCGAGTTCGTAGCCAAACCGTGCAGCCCGGAGACGTTGCGCACGCTGTTGCGCGACGCCTTGCGCATCCAGCAAAGCGAACAGGCCGGGCCGCGTGAAAGTCAGTCGCTGTTCGGTATCGTCGGCAACAGCCCGTCCATCCAGGCAATGCGCAGCCAGATCGAGCTGTACGCCAGGACGCCCTATCCGGTCATGATCGAGGGCGAATCGGGCAGCGGCAAGGAGCTGGTCGCCTCGGCCCTGCAGCGCCTGAGTGGCAAGCCCGATGCCTCCTACGTCGTGCTCAACTGCGCCGCCATCTCGCCCAACCTGCTCGAATCCACGCTGTTCGGCCACGCCAGGGGCGCCTTCACCGGCGCGACCAGTGCGCAGACCGGCTTCTTCGAGAAAGCCGAGAACGGCACGCTGTTCCTCGATGAGATCGGCGAGATGCCCCCGGAGTTGCAGGCCAAGTTGCTGCGCGTACTGGAGAACGGCGAGTACCAGCGCGTCGGCGAGGCCGCCACCCGCAGGAGCAACGCGCGCGTCATCGCCGCCACCAACCGCGACCTGAAAGCGGCGGTACGCGGCGGAACCTTCCGCACCGACCTCTATCACCGGCTGAGCATCTTCACCATCCAGGTACCGCCGCTGCGCACGCTGGGCGAAGACAAACTGCTGTTGCTGGATCACTTCAGGTCCTTTTATGCCGCCCAGGCGCAACGCCCGCCGTTCGAGCTTGAGACCGCCGCACTGGAGGCCTGGAAGAATTACCCCTTCCCCGGCAATACGCGCGAGTTGCGCAACATCGTCATCCGTCTTATCACCAAATATCCCGGCCTCGCGGTCAGCGCCGGCCAGCTGGAACGCGAGTTCGATCCGCAGCCGTCCGCGCCGGCCGGCGAAGCGGCCGACCCAGTGGCCGAGGCCAAACAGGTGCTGCAGCAAGGGGGCTTCAATCTGGACGACCTGCTGATGGGCTATACTGACCGCTACATCGACGCCGCCATGGAGATGGCGCACGGCAACGTCAGCGAAGCCGCCAAGCTGCTCGGGATCGCCCGCACCACGCTCTACAGCCGCATGGAAGCAGTGCAGAAACACAAAGCGCAAAAAGTCCAGTAAGGGAGACACAGATGTATCTGGAACATTTTGGCCTGACCGAACCGCCTTTCAAGATCACCCCCGTCACCGACTTCTTCTTCTCCGGCGCCAATCGCGGCGAGATCCTCGACGCACTGATCTACGCCATCACCGACGGCGAGGGCATCGTCAAGGTCAGCGGCGAGGTCGGCTCCGGCAAAACCATGCTGTGCCGCATGCTGCTGGATCGCCTGCCGGCCAACATCAAGGCGATCTACCTCGCCAACCCCAGCATGTCGCGCGACGAGTTACTATATGCCATCGCCGACCGGCTCGATCTCAATCTCGAAGGCCAGCGCATCAACGTCATCCTGCAAACCCTGCTGAACCACCTGGAAGCGATGTACGAACGCGGCGAGCGCTGCGTGGTGCTGGTGGACGAAGCGCATGCCATGCCGCTGGAGACGCTGGAAGAGTTACGCCTGCTGTACAACCTGCAGGTCGGCAAGCACAAGCTGATCCAGATCGTGCTGTTCGGGCAACCCGAACTGGACGAGAAACTGGATCAGAGCAACATGCGCCAGCTGAAAGACCGCATCGTGCACCACTTCAGCATCCTGCCCATCTCCAGGCAAGTGGTCGATTCCTACCTGATGTTCCGCATGCGCGCCGCGGGCTACAAAGGTCCGGACATCTTTTCGCCGGCCGCGGTGGTGCTCATCGGCAAAGCCTCGCAGGGGCTGATGCGCCGCGTCAACATCCTTGCCGACAAGGCACTGCTCTCAGCCTTCGTGGAGGACACGCACCAGATCAGGACGCGCCACGTGCAAGCCGCGATCCGTGACAGCGAGATGACCCCCCGGCGCAACTGGCTCAACCGCAAGAGCATTTCGATGGCAGGAGGCGCCGCGCTGTTCGCCGCCACGCTGACGGGCGCGGGCTGGTTCATGGGACACAACGACGTAGGCTATCCGGAGCAGATCAAGGCACGCCCCGTCAGCATGGCGCCCACGCCTGTCGCCAGCCCCGCGACCGCAGCACCGACCGCCTCCGAAGTGGCGGCAGCCGCTGCACCCGCCGCTGTCATCGAAGCGCCCGGCGCAGTCGCCCCCGCCGCCATGCCGCGCGCCACTCCGGTTTCTGCCACACGCTCACAGACAGAACAGCGCACCCCGCTGCTGCAACAGCGGCTGGGCGCAACACAAGCAGTGCTGTCCGCAGCGGATCGCGGCAAGTTCAGCATCCAGCTGTTCTACACCGACGACATCCGCCCCGACCGCATGGAGCGTTTCCTCGGCAGGGCGCAAAGACTGGGCAAGCTGGCCGAGATCTACATCGTGCCGATCAAGTTGAACGGCAAGGATGGATATCGCGTGCTGTACGGGCTCTATGCGGACAGTGGCGCGGCGCGCGCCGGCATGACGGCTTTGCCGCAACGCTACAAGGATGTTTTCGCTCCCGCCCTGCACATGTTAGCCGACTCGCACAACCCGTCCTAAGCGTTTGAAGGGTAAAAAAATATATAGGCCGATCAGCATATTGCTGCGCCCCGAAAATGATGTTACCTTGCACCGAAACCAATGGGGATAAGGGAATGAGGCTCACTCGCGCACTGGCTTACTCGACGTGCATCTTGCTCGCCGCCTGCGGCACCAAACCGCTCGTCACATCCGACAAGCATATCAAGCAGAGTGATGCCGCCCCCGCCACCGGCATCATCCCGCAAACCAGCAACCGCCCCGTCGTCCTCCCGCCTCCCAAACCCGCAGTCAAAGTCGAGACCTACAGTGTCGTCGTGACCAATCTGCCGGCACGCGACATCCTGTTCGCGCTGGCGCGCGATGCCAAGGTCAACATCGACATCCATCCCGGCGTGCAGGGCGAGGTGACGCTCAATGCCATCAACCAGACGCTGCCGCAGATCCTCGATCGCATCTCCAAGCAGGTGGACATGCGCTACGAACTGGACAACGGCAACCTGATGGTGATGCCCGACTCTCCGTTCCTGCGCAGCTACAAGATCGACTACGTGAACATGTCGCGCGATGCGGATGGCGGCATATCCAACGCGACCCAGGTTGGAGGCGCCGCAACAGGCACGAGCACCGGCGCGACTGGCACGAGCAGCAACAACTCTCAACTCTCCATCAAGAACACTTCCAGGAACCATTTCTGGGACACGCTGGTGAAGAACATCACCGACATCCTGCGCGAGACCGACAAGATCCTGCCGGCGGGTTCCAGCGAGACGGTAGTGGAGCAAAGCAATATGGCCAGCACCACCGGCACCGGAGTACAGCCGGCGACCGGCAAGAAATCCGTCAAGCCGGGGATCGAGGACAGTCCGAATGCCGCAGTCATCGAAGGCGAAGGCACTACCGTCACGCGCCGCAGCACCTTCCGCGAAGCGGCCTCCGTGATTTCCAGCCCTGAGGCCGGCATCATCACTGTGCGCGCCACCGGCAAGCAACATGAAAAGATCCAGGATTTCATCACCCAGGTCATGCGCAACACGCGCCGCCAGGTGCTGATCGAGGCGACCATCGCCGAAGTGCGGCTGAACAGCAACTACCAGCAGGGGATAGACTGGTCGCGGCTGCGCCTGGGTGCCAAAGGTTTTCAGCTGACGCAGCAAGGTTCGGCCGCGCTGCCTGCCACCAACACCGGCAGCATGTTCCTGTTGAACTATGTCAACCCCACCTCGAAGTTCGGCAACCTGAGCGCCAGCGTTTCATTGCTCGAATCGTTCGGTGACGTGAAGGTGCTGTCGAGCCCCAAGATCAGCGTAATGAACAACCAGACCGCCATGCTGCGCGTGGTGGACAACCTGGTGTACTTCACCATCAAGGCCGACACCACTTCGACCCAGACTACCTCCACCACGACTTTCACCACCACCGCCGTCACCGTGCCGACCGGCTTCACCATGAGCGTGACGCCGCAGATCAGCGACAGCGACACGGTGTTGCTCAACCTGCGCCCTTCCATCACGCGCCTGCTCGGCTACGTCAATGATCCGAATCCGTCACTCGCCAATCCCTGCGGCGCGACTGCCCCCTGCCCGGATCAGGGGGTCGTGAGCAGGATCCCGCAACTCCAGACACGCGAAATGGAGTCGGTGCTGAAGATCGAGAACAACCAGATCGCCATCATGGGCGGCCTGATGCAGGACGAGATCAACAACCTGACGGACAGCGTGCCGCTGCTGGGCGATGTCCCCGTTGCAGGCAACCTCTTCAAGAACCGCAACGACACCAAGACCAAGACTGAACTGGTGATCTTCCTGCGCCCGGTGGTGATCAAGGACGCCAGCATCGACGGTGACTACAGCGCCTACCGCAACGATCTGCCGGACGCCGATTTCCTCAAGCCCGAGAACGAGAAGCCGAAGCCATGAGCCTGCTACTCGACGCACTCAAAAAGACGGGCGACAGGCAGCAGAAGGGCCCCGGGCTGACCTTGGAAGAAGCGTCCCCGGCGCGCGCCGCCTCGCCCTCTTCCGCGCCAGAGTCATTGTCGCGCGCCGCCGGGGCGTCGCTGTTCGCGGCCAAGAAAAAGCGGCCCGCCTTCGGGCGCTGGAACCTGGGGCTGATTCCCACGACATTCCTGATATGCAGCGTGCTGGGGGCGGGATACGGCTATTACGTCTGGCTGGAACTGCAGCCGCCGCGCCAGGCCGTCGTGCTCCGCATTGCACCGCCGCCGCCCCCTGTGCCGGCGGAAGCGCCCGTTTCCGTCGCTGCCGTTCCGCTCGTCCCGCATGTTCCGGCATCGACAGAAACCGCCGCGCCACTGGCCGAGTTGCCGCCCGTCGTCGCGGCGCGCAGCGCCGATCTCGATCCGCCGCGCAGCAAACCCTCGACTAGCCGGCCACGCAGCAGGCCCGCCACCGGCGTCGCCATCCAGCGCAAGGTGGAAACCGATGAGATCACCCCGACCCTGCTCGATGCCTGGCAGGCCTACCAGCGCGGCGACTATGCCACTGCCGCGCAGGGCTATCGCCAGGTGCTGGGCAGGGATGCGCACAACCGCGATGCCTTGCTCGGCCTGGCGGCGACCGCGCAGCAGCAAGGGCAGGACGAAGCCTCCCGGCGCTATTACCGCCAGATGCTGGTGCTCGACCCGCGCGATCCGGCGGCGCACGCCGCCTTGTCCGCTTACCAGCCGGACGATGCGGGCGACACCGAGAGCCGCCTCCGGCAGTTGCTGGCGGAACAACCGCGCGCCGCGGCCCTGCATTTCGCGCTGGGCAACCTGTATGCCGCGCAATCGGGCTGGGGGGAGGCGCAGCAGTATTATTTCAACGCCTGCACGCTGGAACCTGCCAATGCGCAATTCGCCTTCAATCTGGCAGTGAGCCTGGATCATCTGGGACAGCGCAAGCTCGCCGCACAGTACTACCAGCAAGCCCTGCAACTCGACGTTTCCGGCGGCAACTCCGGATTCGACCACGCCCAAGCACAGCAACGCTTGAATGAACTGAACACGGCCCGCTGAGGACATGATGGCTGCACCGCAACAACAGAGTCAGCAGCCCATCGGGCAATTGCTGATAGCCAAGGGGGTGATCAGCGAAGACCAGCTTCGCATCGCCACCCAGGAACAGACCAAGTCGCCGCAGCCGCTGGGGCGCCTGCTGGTACGTCTCGGCTTCCTGTCCGAAGCAACGATCCGCGATGTGCTGTCCGAGAATCTCGGTCAAGAGAGCGTCGACCTGTCCAACGTCATCGTCGATTCCGCCGCGATCCTCATGATCCCGAAGGAGGTCGCGCGCCGCTACATCCTGCTGCCGCTGTCGGTCGACGTGCCCAACAAGAACCTGACCATCGCCATCGCCGATCCCGACAACATCATCGCGCTCGACCAGGTGCGCGCCCTGCTGCGCGACGAGTATCGCCTCATCACCCAGCTCGCCAGCGAATCGGACATCCTGCGCGGCATCGACCAGTACTACGGCTTCGAACTGTCCATCGACGGCATCCTGCACGAGATTGAGCCGGGCGAGATGGACATGCAGACCCTGCAGCAGGGGGTCAACGAATTCAGCCAGCCGGTGGTACGCCTGATCGACGCGCTGCTCACCGAGGCCGTGCAGCAGGGCGCTTCGGACATCCACTTCGAGCCGGAGAGCAGCTTCTTGCGCATCCGTTACCGTGTGGACGGCGTGCTGCGCCAGGTGCGCAGCCTGCACAAGAGTTTCTGGCCGGCGATGGTGGTGCGCCTGAAGGTGATGAGCGGCATGAACATCGCCGAGACGCGCGCGCCGCAGGACGGGCGCATCTCGTTGCGCCTGTCCGGCCGTCCCATCGACTTCCGCGTCGCCTCGCACCCCACCACCTATGGCGAGAACCTGGTGCTGCGCATCCTCGACCGGGTGAAGGGACTCATGCCGATCAACCAGATCGGGCTGGACGACACGGCGCTGAACACGCTCAAGACCATCATCGCCAAGCCGGAAGGCATCGTGCTGGTCACCGGCCCAACCGGCAGCGGCAAGACGACCACGCTGTATTCGGTGCTGAATCACGTCAACACCGAATCGGTGAACATCATGACCCTGGAAGACCCTGTGGAATATCCCATTCCGCTGATCCGCCAGAGTTCGGTGAACGAGGCGGCGAAACTGGATTTTGTGAGCGGCATTCGCTCCATGATGCGGCAGGACCCGGACATCATCCTGGTCGGCGAGATCCGTGACCACCCGACCGCCGAGATGGCGTTCCGCGCCGCCATGACCGGCCATCAGGTGTATTCGACGCTGCACACCAACTCGGCCATCGGCGCGATCCCGCGCCTGCTCGACATCGGCATCCTGCCCGACATCATGGCCGGCAACATCATCGGCATCGTCGCCCAGCGGCTGGTGCGTATGCTGTGCCGTCACTGCAAGTACGGCTACCGTCCTGACAACCTCGAACGCAAGATGCTCGGCGTGCGCTACGACGAGGACATCACGATCTACCGCGCCGCCGGCTGCGA
>JBQGEN010000433.1:0-2009 GCA_052039615.1 Sideroxyarcus sp.
GGAGACATGCACGTCGCGCAGCGGCCAGCGCATCTCGCCCGCACTGCCGCGCAACAGCAGATCGCCGCCGTCGATGGACAGCAGCACCGCCTTGTTCGCGGCGGTCTGCCCGTCGTAATGGGCGGCGGCGACCTGCACGGACGCGTCAGAAGGAGATATCGACATCGAACATCTCTGCCGTCTCCTCGCCGGCGGCAGTTGCCTGCTGCTGCTGGTCGGCGATGAATTCGGACATGTCGCCGTTGACTGTCAGCCCCATCGACTCCAGCTTCAGGCGCAGCATGCGGATGTCGGCGAACGGCTTGAACAAGCCCAAGGTCAGCATGACGCCGATGAAGTTGGTCACGCGCAGCCACAGCAGGCGGCGCGCCGAGACGTTGCTGAAGAAACGGTGCGCCCCCAGCTCGGTATTGCCCCACACCAGGTTCTGCATGTAGGCGATGAACAGGCTGCTCACGACCAGCACGGACGCCGCCATCAGCAACATGATGAGCGGCCCTGCGGCCAGGAAGCCGGTGGCGAGGGCGGAGATCCCCGGGCCCGAGCCCGACATCATCGCCAGCGCGATGAGCAGCAGCACCGTCCCCGCCATCACGGCCACCGCCGAGGAATACAGCAGAAAGAAGCTTTTCGCCGCCGCGCCGAACTTGAAGGCGCTGCTGCCGAAACGGCTGTTGTCGAACTGGTATTGCTTGATACGCTGGTGCGCCAGCGGCGCCAGCAGGTAGGCGGTCAGACCGGCCAGCATGGGATATTTGAGGAAGGCATCGTAGGCGCCGCGCGTCTGTCCGGCGAAGCCGAAACGCAGGCCGCGATAGCTGCTGTTATAGAGTTTGAAGCGCAGCGAGCGCATCAGCAGCCAGGGCATCACCAGCGCGAGCAACAGGCCGATCACCAGCCCGAGGATGGGATTGAATTCCAGCGTGATGTTGTACAGCGCCAGCAGCCCGAATGCGATAAGGCGGCCTTTGAGGATGGCCTGCGGCGTACCGTGGTAATCGAAAGTGGCGTCCGCCAGACGCGTGTTGCGGTAGAAATACTGCAGGCGCCTGACCTTGGCCCATGCGCTGTAGATGCCCAGCGTCAGCACCGTCAGCAACAGGTTGACGATCCATATCCTGAAATACTCCCGGCCCTTGCCGGTGAACTCGAAATGCTGGTTTTGCTGCACTGACTGCGCTTGCATGGCCACCCCTTTGGACGATCTGATCTTTTATCGGCATCCATACCACTCCTCCCAGAGCGGCCGCACTGTAGCAGGCCGAAGTTCGAGCGGCAATGAAAAAGGGCAGCTCGCGCTGCCCTTGCTCATGCCTTCACGCTGCCGGGATCAATCGTGGTCGCGGTTCGGGAAGTTCGGGATATCCACGGTGTCCTCGTCGAAGATGCCCTCTTCCGCCTTGGTGTGGCAGGCGTTGCAGTAGCTCTGCGACTTCACGTCCTTGTTGCCCTTGACCATCTTCTCCGGGATCTCGTGGTGCTTGCGCTTGATGTAACGCACCTCGGTGATGCGCAGCGGCGCCTCGCCGTCTTCGGTCGCCTTGGCGATCTTGCGCGAACGCTTGTAGAAGGACTTCTCGGCCGCATTCGCCATCGTGTAATCGTAGATCTCCTTCAGCGTTTCCTTGTCCAGCGAGGCGTCCTCGCCGAAGTGGTCGGCCAGCGCCTTCTCGTCCAGCAGCTTCGCCCAGGACTTGCCCGGCAACAGGCCCGGCTGATAGGCGAAGTGGCAGGAACCGCACTCGTCCTTGTACGCCTTGTTGTCGACCGGCTTCACTTCCTTCTGCCGCGAAAAATTGACCAGCCACAGCCAGAAATTCTCTTCCGCCAATGCGGAGCCGCTGCTCATCAGCAGGGTGACCGCCAACAGTGCTGCCTTGAAATTCGTTTGCATCTTCATTTCTCCAATCGTTATTTGCTGAGCAGATACTTCAGGAAATCGCCTTTTTCCTGAGCAGTGCATTCACGCGCCAGAACATCGTTGCAGTTGCGCTTGAACCATTTCTCGA
>JBQGEN010000434.1:0-8458 GCA_052039615.1 Sideroxyarcus sp.
TGGCAACAGCCCTTTTTTGTTTTCCGAAAAGTGTAGAATCTCCTTCCCGAATTTTGCGGTCACACCATGCAAAACTTTTCCGCACCTCCTGCCGATTCCCAGCTTGACGCCCTGAAGCTCCCCCCGCATTCCGTCGAGGCGGAACAGTCGGTGCTGGGCGGAATTCTGCTGGATACCAGTGCCTGGGACAAGGTCGCCGACCTGCTGAGCGAGAGCGATTTCTACCGCCACGAACATCGCTTGATCTGGCGCCACATCGGGCGTCTGACCGAGCGCGCCCAGCCCGTCGACGTCATCACCGTCGCGGAATCGCTGGAGAGCAACGCCGAACTGGAGAAAGCGGGCGGCCTGGTGTATCTGGGTACGCTGGCGCAGAACGTCCCTTCTGCCGCCAACATCCGCCGCTACGCCGAGATCGTGCGCGAGCGCGCCATCATGCGCAAGCTGGTGGAGGTGGGCAGCGAGATCGCCACCAGTGCCTACAACCCGGGCGGGCGTTCGGCCGGGCAGTTGCTGGATGAAGCGGAAAGTCGCGTGCTGGAGATCAATGAAGAGGGCGAGCGTGGCGCCCAGGGGTTCATTCCCATCCCGCCGTTGCTGACGCAAGTGGTCGAGCGCATCGAGACGCTGTACGGTCGCGACAATGCCAGCGACGTCACGGGCATCGCGACCGGCTTTGCCGATCTGGATCGCATGACTTCGGGCCTGCAACCCGGCGACCTTATCATCGTCGCGGGGCGCCCGAGTATGGGCAAGACCGCGTTCTCCATCAATATCGCGGAGAACGTGGCGCTGGATTCGAACAAGCCGGTGGCGATCTTCAGTATGGAAATGGGCGGCGCGCAATTGGCGATGCGCATGATTGGCTCGGTGGGGCGCCTGAACCAGCACAACCTGCGCACCGGGCGCCTGGAGGACGACGACTGGTCGCGCATGACCCACGCCCTGGGGCAATTGAACGATGCGCCGATCTTCATCGATGAAACGCCGGGCCTGAATGCGCTGGAACTGCGTTCGCGTGCGCGACGTTTGCACCGCCAGAATAACGGCCTCGGCCTGGTGGTCATCGACTATATCCAGCTGATGTCCTCGCCGGCGGGCAAGGGCAGCGAGAACCGCGCGACCGAGATTTCCGAGATATCGCGCTCGCTGAAATCGCTGGCGAAGGAATTGCATGTGCCCGTGATCGCGTTGTCCCAGCTCAACCGCAGTCTGGAGCAGCGCCCCAACAAACGTCCGGTGATGTCAGATCTGCGCGAGTCCGGCGCCATCGAGCAGGATGCCGACCTGATCCTGTTCATCTACCGCGACGAAGTCTACAACCCGGATGGGGAGAACAAGGGCAAGGCCGAGATCATCATCGGCAAGCAGCGTAACGGCCCGATCGGCATGGTGCCGATGGTGTTCCGCGGCGAATATACCCGGTTCGAGGATTTTGCTCCCTCTCAATACTAAGCGCGGGCGAAGTTCCCGTGGTAAATGTGACGGACAAATCTTCGCCGATACCTCAAATCTGCAATAATTCCTTGGCGCCCCCAATCTGTTCGGTTACAATGCGCGTCCTTTTACAGGCGCGTAGCTCAGCTGGTTAGAGCACCACCTTGACATGGTGGGGGTCGTTGGTTCGAGTCCAATCGCGCCTACCAATTTCCCGGGTAGGCCCCGCATTCTTCCAAGAAATGCTATGTTCACATTGAGCTTGCATGGAGAAGAAGGTACACAGGCCCTGCTGCAATCGGGCTATTCCTATTGCCTCGTCGTCCGTTCCGAATCCCAGCGCGCCGCGCTGCTCGAGAACTTGGGCAGCCAGCCCGGCGTGGTCATCGTTCCGCACAACGGCGGGCTGATCAGCAACCTGCGCGTGTGGGAGAACATCATCCTGCCGGTGCAGTACCACGGCATCGAAGTCGCCGGCAAGCTTGAGGATAGCGTGGTCAGCCTGCTGCTCCAGAGCGGTCTGGAAGACGAGGCCGCCGTGTCCAGCCTGTTGCTCAAACTGCCCGATCAATTGACGCTGTACGAGAAACGCCTGGCCGGTTTCGTGCGGGCCATGCTGATGGCGCCGGAACTGATCATCTACGATTCCATGAACGAAGGTCTGTCGCGCAAAGAGTTGGTGCGGGTGAACAAATTCGACCGGGTATTCCGTTTATACTTCCCGTTCAGAACCTCGGTGCTGGTGAGTTTCGAGGAGTACCGCGACAAGGACAATCCGAAACAACTGGTGATCCAGCTGTGAACGCAAATTCGAAATGAAGCTGCCCAACTACAATCTGAAATTGCAGAGCATCGAGCAGCGCACCCGGCGTTTCATGCTGGGTGCGATCGGCATCATGCTGCTGGTGCTGGCGATGATCGCCGCGCGACAGGACTATTTCAGCCGCAGTACCACGATCTATTTCGTGACGCCCAATGCGCAGGGCTTGAGCAAAGGCATGGCGGTCAAGTTCGTCGGTTTCAAGGTGGGCAGCGTGCAGGAGATCAACATGGAGCCCAATGCGGCGGTGCGGGTCAGGCTGTCGCTGGATGACGAATACGTCCATTTGATCGGACAGGATGCCAAGGCGCGGCTGGTCAAGGAAGCGCTGGTCGGCGAGAGCGTGGTGGAGATCATTCCCGGTTCGCAGCAGGTGCGCCAGGTGACGCAGAACAGCGTGCTGGAGTTCGAGCGTGGACAGGATGCCAGCACGGTGGTCGAGAGCCTGGCGGCGCAATTGCAGCCCATCCTGAGCGATATCCATCAGATCACTTCTTCGGGCGACATTCAGCAGACGCTGAAGAACCTGAATCAGGCATCGGGGAGTTTCCGCGAGACGGTGAATCAGTACACCCAGCTTGGCGCCAGCGGCAACAAGGCGATGGAGCGCGTCAATTCCAGCCTGGAGACGCTGGACAAGGCGATCCCGAAACTGGTGGATAAGGCCGATGCGACACTGGACAACGTGCAGTCCGCGACTACTGACATCAAGAAGATCACCAACGATTCCGCCGGAGATGTTCCCGCACTGGTGCGCAACACCAATGCGCTGGTACAGGACGGGCAGGAGACGTTGGGCGGCGTGAAGAAATCCTGGCTGCTCAACGGCCTGTTCCCCAAATCCGAAGAACAGACGCTGCCGGTCGACGGCTATGTCGCGCCGACGGAGCCGTGAGGTGAGATCGCCTGCCATGCGTTCAGCCATCGTGATCCTGTGTAGCCTGATGCTGCTCTCTGCCTGCGGCCAAGTGGAAGAGCTGCGCAGCGCGCGGCTGGAGCAGGCGACCGAATTCAACCAGCGCGGTCAGCGCGCATTCCAGCGCGGCGAGTATCAGGCTGCCGCCGCTTTGTATGAGAGCGCGTTGCAGCTGGACGTGGCCATAGAGAACGAGAACGGTATTGCGATCAATACCCTCAATCTCGCCCGCGTGAATCAGCTGCTGGGCAAGACCGAGCTGGCCCAACGGCTGCTCGATCGGCTGCTGGAGGACAAGGCACTGCGCTATGCGCCGGCGCATCTGGCGGAAGCGGCGGTGCAGAAAGCCCTGTTGCGCTTGCACGAGGGCGATGCGACGGGCGCTGCGCAGTGGGCGGAGCAGGCCGGGATCTACTGTGCGGCGGATTGCAGCTTGTCCGGTGTGATCGACAATGTGCGCGCCGGTATCGCCCTGCGCGAGAACGATGCCGGCAAAGCGATGCAATTGGGCGAGCGCGCCGCATCGGCGAACCGCAGTGTGCCGCTGGAATACGCCAATTCGCTGCGCCTGATGGCATCGGCCCGGCTGATGCAGAACGAGCCCGATGCCGCGCTGCGCCTGAGCGAGGAAGCGCTGCTCATCGACAAGTCGCTGGGGCTGCCGGAGAAGATACGCCAGGATCTGCTGCTGTCGGCACAGGCGCACGAAAAATTGGGGCGGATCGATCTCGCGGCGCAATATCGCGACCGCGCGGCGCGCATCGCCGCCGCCGCGTTGAAGTGAGGCGGCGATGGGTGCGTTGAAGCGGCTGCGCGATCCCAAAGTCAGAATGCTGCTGGGGCTGGCTTTCTGCCTGCTGGCCGCACTGGCGCTGCATCTTTCGCGCACCGGCGAGATGCTGAGCCGCAAGGCGCTGGACATTCAATTCGCCCTGCTGCATCGCTATGCCGCGCACCCGGTGCAGAACGATGTCGTCATCGTCGGCATCGACGACGCCTCCTACAAAGCGTTCAAGGAACCCTTCGCCCTGTGGCATCCGCATCTGGGCAGGTTTCTGCAGGCGATGGCGGTCGCCAAGCCCGCCGTGCTCGGCCTAGATATCGTGTTGCCGGCGCACTCCTATGAGTTCCTGATCCCGCAATACGACCGGAGCCTGTTGCAGGGCCTGCAGACGGCAAGAGCACAGGTCCCGCTGGTGCTGGCACAGACGGTGGAGGTCAACGGCGTCTTCCGCACGGTGTATGAGCCGATCGTGACCGCTTCCGGCGGGGATACGCTGGGTTCGGTCCTGGTCTGCCCGGACGACGATGGCCTGGTGCGCCGCTTCGATCCGAACATGTGTACCGTGAATGCGCAAGGCACGATGTTCGTCGAGCGGATGGCGGCGTACCTGGGCAATGTGCATTCGGGGCCGGGGCTGGTGGATTTCAGCGCGGGCGAGAAGTTCGACTACGTTCCTTTCAATAAGGTGCTGGAATGGCAGGCGCAATCGGATACCGGGCAATTGGCGCGCACCTTCGGCGGCAAGCCCGTGATGCTGGGCGTCGTTTCGTCGCTGGCAGAGCGGGTGAATTCGCCCGTCCCGCTGGCGGCTTGGGATCCGTTCCGGCGCCGCGCTCCCGCGGTGCTGATGCAGGCGCAGATGCTGCGCTCGATGCTGGATGGCGGTTTGATCCGCCCGGCGAACGCACATGTCGTGCTGCTGCTAACGCTGCTCGCTGCCTTGTTCTGGCTGGGCCGCGTAGGCTGGTTGAAGCTGGCGGCGCTGGCGGTTTTTCCGCTGTTGCTGCTGTCTTCTTCCACCTGGCTGCTGGGGCAGGGCGTGTTTGTGCCGATCGGCGGAATCCTGTTCGCCGGCATGTTCGCCTTCCTTGCGCGCCTGGCGTACGAGGGCGTGTTGCAGGTGCAGCAGCGCAACTGGTTGCGCGGCACGTTCGGCAGCTACGTCAGCCCGGAGGTGCTGCAGGAGATCATGGCGGGCAATATCCGCTCCGGTCTGGACGGTGCGCGCATTCGCGTCTGCATCCTGTTCGCCGACATCCATGGTTTCAGCGCGCGCAGCGAGAACCGTCCGCCGCAGGAACTGGTCGCGCTGCTGAACGACTACTTCTCCGAGATGACCGTTGCCATCCACCAGCACAAGGGTACCGTGGACAAGTTCATCGGCGACGCTGTCATGGCCTTCTTCGGTGCGCCGCAGGCGCTGGAATGTCCCGAGAAGAATGCGCTGGAAGCGGCGCAGGAGATGTTGCTGC
Source organism: Sideroxyarcus sp. (assembly GCA_052039615.1). Lineage (GTDB taxonomy): Bacteria > Pseudomonadota > Gammaproteobacteria > Burkholderiales > Gallionellaceae > Sideroxyarcus. Next base: position 5,430 of record JBQGEN010000434.1, read on the forward strand.
GCTTGCGCCATGTCAATGCGCGCCTGCGGGAAAAGGGCGTCGCGCCCATCGAGATCGGCATCGCGCTGCATGTGGGCGAGGTCGTCATCGGGCACATCGGCTCGGCGTTGCGGCACGAATATACCGCTATCGGCGATGCGGTGAGCCGTACCGCCAAACTGGAAGAACTGACCAGGACTCTGGGCTATCCGGTGGTTTGCTCGGCTACCGTTGCAAAAGCGGTGGAAACTTCCGGCGGCCTGACCGATTGCGGCGAACAGATCGTCAAAGGCGACTTGCTCCAAGTGTACGGCTGGAACCCGCCGCTGCTGGCTGAGAAGTGATGTTCGCGTTCTGGCCGAAATTCATCGCTTGGCTGAAGATGGAGCGGATGCGCCAGACGATCCGTGGCTGCATGCAACTGCTGTGGTATGCCTTCACCCATCTGCGCGTGTTGCGCATCGCTCCTGTCAACGCCGTATTCCATCGCCAGATGTTCTTCACCGGCGTCGAGGCATTGCGCATCGTTGCCGTGTTCGGGTTGCTGAGCGGCGCACTAGTCATCACCCAGATCACGTCACTGGTCGGCGGCGACAGCGAGCTGACGGTGAAGATCCTGATCTGGACCGTGGTGCGCGAGGTCGGCCCGCTGTTCGCCGCCATCATCATCATCGCGCGCAGCAGCGCGGCCATTGCCTCCGAACTGGCGCTGATGAAGACGCGCGGCGAGATGGACAGCCTTACCCGCATGGGCATCCCGCCCCATGACTACCTGCTGGTGCCGCGCATCGCCGGCGTCACGCTGGCCGTGCTGGCGCTCACCATCTACTTCCAGGTCGTCGCGATCGGCGGCGGCCTGGCGATCAGCGCGATGTTCCAGAACGTCTCCTGGCTCGACCAAGTCGGGCGCTTCCTGCAGACCGTCAAACTGACCGAGTTCGCCGTGGTCGCCTTCAAGGGCTGCCTGTTCGGCCTCGCGATCTCCACCATCTCCTGCTACAACGGCATGCAGGCAAAACCCTCGGTGACCGAGGTGCCCAAGGTCGCGATCAAGGCCGTACTGCAAAGCCTGCTGTTCGTGTTCACTCTGGACGCGCTGATCGCCTACGTCGGCATGGCGGAGTGAGTTGCGCTATACTGCGCGCCCGTTTGGCGCTGTGCGCCTGACCGAGATTCGAAAGTGCGGCGGTCGCCGCATTTGTTTTTAGCAGAGTGGACAAGATGCCTGTCATTACCTTACCGGATGGTTCGCAACGTAGTTATCCCAACCCCGTGACTGTGGCCGAAGTCGCGCAGAGCATAGGCGCCGGTCTGGCGCGTGCTGCGCTGGCGGGCAAAGTGGATGGCGTGCTGGTGGACACCTCGCACCTGATTTCTGCCGATGCCAGGCTGGCCATCGTCACCGACAAGGATGCCGACGGGCTCGATCTGATCCGCCACTCCACCGCGCACTTGCTGGCCTACGCAGTGAAGGAGCTGTTCCCCGAGGCGCAGGTGACCATCGGTCCGATGATCGAGAACGGTTTCTATTACGACTTCGCCTATTCGCGTCCATTCACGCCGGAAGACCTGGCGGCCATCGAAAAACGCATGGCGGAGCTGGCCAGGAAGGACCTGCCGGTGACGCGCAAGGTGGTGCCGCGCGACGAAGCGGTGGCCTATTTCAAGGGACTGGGCGAGAAGTACAAGGCCGAGCTCATCGAAGCCATTCCCGCCGACCAGGAAGTGTCGCTGTACAGCGAGGGCGATTTCACCGACCTGTGCCGCGGCCCGCACGTGCCGTCGACTGGCAAGCTCAAGGTGTTCAAGCTGATGAAGGTGGCCGGCGCCTACTGGCGCGGCGATTCGAAGAATGAGATGTTGCAGCGCATCTACGGCACGGCCTGGGCGAAGAAGGAAGACCTCGACGCCTACCTGATGCGCCTGGAAGAGGCGGAAAAGCGCGACCATCGCAAGCTGGGCAAGCTGCTCGACCTGTTCCACATGCAGGACGAAGCGCCGGGCATGGTGTTCTGGCATCCCAAGGGCTGGGCGATGTGGCAGGTGATCGAGCAGTACATGCGCCGTGTGTATCGCGACAACGGCTACCAGGAGATCCGCTGTCCGCAGATCATCGACCGCGTGCTGTGGGAGAAATCCGGCCACTGGGAGCATTACAAGGCCAACATGTTCACCACCGAGTCGGAGAAGCACGACTACGCCATCAAGCCGATGAACTGCCCCGGCCACGTGCAGGTGTTCAACGCCGACCTGCGCTCCTACCGCGAACTGCCGCTGCGCTACGGCGAGTTCGGTTCCTGCCACCGCAACGAGCCGTCCGGCGGCTTGCACGGACTGATGCGGGTGCGCGGCTTCGTGCAGGACGACGGCCATATCTTCTGCACCGAAGAGCAGATCGAATCCGAAGTGACAGCGTTCAATGCGCTGGTGCTGAAGGTTTACAGGGACTTCGGCTTCCACGACGTGATGGTCAAGCTGGCGCTGCGCCCGGAAGGCCGGGTCGGTTCCGACGAGATCTGGGACAAGTCGGAAAACGCCTTGCGCGCGGCATTGCGCGCGTCCGGCATGACCTGGGAGGAACTGCCGGGCGAGGGGGCGTTCTATGGCCCCAAGATCGAATTCCACATCAAGGATGCCATCGGCCGTTCCTGGCAGTGCGGCACCATCCAGGTGGACTTCTCCATGCCGGGCCGCCTGGGGGCCGAGTTTGTGGACGAGGACAACAGCCGCAAGGTGCCGGTGATGCTGCACCGCGCGATCCTGGGTTCGCTGGAGCGTTTCATCGGCATTCTGGTGGAAAACCATGCTGGCGCCATGCCTTTGTGGCTGGCGCCGGTGCAGATGGTGGTGATGAACATCTCGCAGGCGCAGGAAGAATATGCCGAAAAAGTGGCGCAGACTTTGCGCGCCGCCGGTCTGCGCGTGCAATCAGATTTGCGCAACGAGAAGATTACCTATAAAATCCGCGAACATAGCCTGCAGAAGTTACCTTACCAGCTGATTCTGGGCGACAAGGAAGTGGCTGCAGGACTCGTTGCCGTGCGATCCCG
>JBQGEN010000435.1:0-2154 GCA_052039615.1 Sideroxyarcus sp.
ATGCACCCCCTTTTCATCGAGCACTGCTGATCCAGCTCCTCCGGCAATCCATTGTGCAACCAGATCAACTACATCAAAGTCACGCTCATGCAGACTTCGGCGGATAGCGCATTCCCACACTACGAGAACACGCCAACCCAACTGTTGTTGCATCTTCAGATCACGGAAGTCTCGCTTTTTGTTTGACGTTATCTTCTTCTTCCAGAAATCCTGATTAGATTTTGGCCATTTAAAATAGCGGCAATTATGTCTATGCCAATAACAGCCATGAACTAGAACAATTGCCTCGTATTTAGAAAACACTATGTCAGGTTTGCCAGGAATATTTGGTACATGGAGTCGATACCGAAACCCTAGCGCATGCAATCCTTTCCTGAGAAACAACTCCGGGTGTGTATTTTTCGCCCGAATGCCGGACATCATCCGGCTGCGTGTCGCTTTATCAACGACGTCAGCCATCAAGCATCCAATTGGTTGCCGAAAGCGTTCATAAAAATCGGATATGCAGCCTCGACCAATTTCTCGTGCCCCAAACCTGCTTCAAGCTCATTTAACAGAAAATGGAGTTCTTCTACTTCAGCATTCGTAAACATTCGCTCTCCGTTTGAGATGCGAATGATGTCCGCAGGATCATCCTCGGGATGAAACAGCAATTCGCTGCATTGCATTTCCGAGAACCACATCAAAGCGCCGTCAAATGTGGTGTCGTGAAGTTTTGGAATACGTGATTGAGTGTGCATGATTTCTCCTTTAGGCAGTTGCATAACGAAGGGGTAACTCAGGTTCCAGGGTATCAGCTTCCAGCATGGGTTGCATCAACTTTGCTACGTGCGCCATAACATCTACAACGACAGAATTGCCGAACTGTTTGTACGCGCGTGTATCCGACACCGGAATCCTGAACGTATCCGGAAAACCCATGAGGCGCGCACATTCGCGCGGAGTCAGCCTGCGCGGATTCTTGCCCGCGCCTTGGTAAATCAGAATTTCCGAACCATCCTTGTAGTAGCGCGCCGAGAGTGTGCGCGCAATGTTTTCAGGTGTGACCAGTCCGAAGCCAAATCCGTTGCCCTTGGCTCGGTGTTTCTCGGCGTAGTTCTGCAGGTAGCGCCAGAGGTTGTCAGTCAGGGTGTATTTGTCCTGCACGCACTTCTTTTTGTGGTCAAAGAATCGGCCTTCGTCCCACTCCAGCACCGGCTCCGTGCCGTCGGTGCGATGCAGGATTTCCTTGAGTTTGCGTTCGCCCTTGGGCGGCATGGGCAAGGCGTCAAAATCAAATGCGACAGGTTCGCGGAAACCGACAATGAGGATGCGCTCCCTGTGTTGCGGCGTGAAATGCGCGCCGTCGATGACGCGATAGTGGATGTGGTAGCCGAGCTCTTCGGTCAGGGTGCGACGGATGACGTCGAAGGTGCGGCCCTTGTCGTGTGAGAGAAGGTTCTTTACGTTCTCCAACAAAAAAGCCCGGGGGCGTTTTTTGTCGATGATGCGAGCAACGTCAAAGAACAAAGTTCCTTGCGTTTCGCATGCGAAACCGTGCGCTCTCCCGAGCGCATTCTTCTTGGAGACGCCTGCAATCGAAAAGGGTTGGCAAGGGAAGCCTGCCAGCAGTAAATCGTGGTCCGGGATGCTTGCCGCATCTACTTGTGTAATATCGCCATTGATCGCGTGTCCATCACGGAAATTCTCGGCATAGGTTTTTTGCGCGTACCCGTCCCATTCGCTGGTGAATACACAACGCCCACCGATTTGCTCGAATGCCTTGCGGATACCGCCAATGCCTGCAAACAGATCGATGAAATCAAAGCTTCTTTGTTCGGTTTGTGCCTCAGGAAAGGGCAGCAGTTGCTGCAGCGCGTGGGCGACATACGCTGGCGGGCGACTTTGCCGTGCTTCCCAACGGCTGACTGTTCGGACTCCGACGCCAAGATGCTTGGCAACAACGGCTTGGGTATGGTGTTTGCGGGCCTCTGCCAGATAGGCGAGAGCCTTGTCTTCATCGCTGACAAGGGTAAGGAGGGCGTTCATGGGGGACTCCTGTCTCTGGGAATTTTTGCGGACATTATGGCATCGATACTTCCCAGTCAAGCGCGAATCAATTCAAAATTCCCACCACATTGATTGGTAAGAACTTTTGACCAGCCAGCCACTCGC
>JBQGEN010000436.1:0-5286 GCA_052039615.1 Sideroxyarcus sp.
GAAGCCGTGAAAAAGTTCAACCTGCCCCGCATGCATGACTGGATCGTCATCACGATCCTACTGACCATCGCCATCTACATATTCGCCCCCCAGCAGCTACTCGTCTCTCTTTACAAGATCAGCCTCATCACTATGGCTGCGGTGGTCGGCTACTGGATCGACCGCTCGCTGTTCCCGTATGCCCGCCCGGACAACGAGAGCTTCATCAACGAGCGCGCCCACATTGTCATCGCCACCGCCATGCTGCGCCGCGCCATCATCGTCGGCTGCGCCATGCTGGGCGTTAGCCTGGGGGTGTGATGCGATTCACCCGCAACCACGCCCGCATCGCGCTCGCCATCATCGTGCTGATGATGGCCGTGCCGCTGCTGGCGCTGGCCGATTCCATCCCCCGCGAAGCTGCCCGCTACCAGCGCGACCTCACCCGCCACGCCCGCGCCGCCTGGGGCATGGATGCGCCGGTCGCCATGTTTGGCGCACAGATCCACCAGGAGAGCCGCTGGCGCGTCAACGCGCAGAGCGTGGTGGGCGCACAGGGCATGGCGCAGTTCATGCCTGCCACGGCCTCGTGGATCTCCGGCGCGTACCGCCTGGGCGAGCCGCAACCCTACAACCCAGGCTGGGCGCTGCGGGCGCTGGTCACCTACGACCGGCACCTGTGGCAGCAGATCGATGCCCGCACCCCCTGCGAACGTGCAGCCATGACGCTCTCGGCCTACAACGGCGGCCTCGGCTGGGTATACCGCGACCAGCAGCTTGCAGCCAATGCAGGCCACGACCGCCGCACCTGGTTCGGCATGGTCGAGCTTTTTAACGCAGGCCGCAGCGCCGCGAACTTCCGCGAGAACCGCGACTACCCGCGCGTGATCCTCACCCGGTGGCAGCCGGTGTATGCGAGCTGGGGAGGTGAGATCGTATGTGGATGAACCCCAAGTTCTGGCTGGTGCTGCTCACGTACAGCCTGTTCCTCATCGGAGCGGGCTACGCCTGGGGCCACAAAGACGCCAGCAACGTCTGCGCCGCCGGGCAAGCCAAGAAGCAGCGGCAGGCACAAGGCACAGCAGACAAAGAAACCACCCGCCGCGAGGGCGTAGCTGCAGGGCGTGAGACATCCCGCGAGCAGATCCGCATCGTGTACCGAACCATCAAGGAGAAAGCCCATGAAACGCCTGTTGACGCTGCTTGCGGCCTCGATGCTTGCGGCCTGCGCATCTGGAATGCCGCCAACGCCGGTGCAGCCCCGCCCGTGTGCGGCCAGCCTGACGACGGAATGCCCCGCACCGCCGCCGGCCCGCTCGGGCAGCCTGGCCGACCTGCGGGACAACCACATCGAGACGGCGGAGCTGTACAGCCAGTGCCGGGATCAGATGAGAAAACTGCGGGAGTGCCTGGGAAGTGAAACCGGAAGATAAGGCGCAGGAGCTGGAGTTGGCAGAGTGGGAGGCGCGGCAGGAAATGGGCCGCCTGCCGAAGCCGACAAGGAAATCAGCCTTGAAATGCATTGAGCCAGGGTGCGGTGTGCGCATCCCTGCTGCACGACGCAAAGCGGTGCCAGGCGTGCAGTACTGCGTCGAGTGCGAAGAATGGAACGCGTACATGAGAGAGAGACATGCTGCAAATTGAATCCTGGCAACTGATAACCGGAATCGCAACGATCATCGTTGCCTTCGGCTCAATGATCTGGCTGTTCGGAACAGTGCTGGTCAAGCAATTCAAGGGGCAGCTGGACCAACGATTCGAGGCGATCGAGAGCGCGCGCAAGTCTGCCGGAGAAAGCCTGCGCGGAGAGCTGCAGCAGTTGAAGAACGTCGAGCGGGACTTCCTCAAGTTCCAGGCCGATCTGCCCATGCGCTTCGTGCTGCGCGACGACTATGTGCGCGGACAGAGCGTGCTTGAGGCAAAACAGGATGCCCTGTTCAGCAAGATGGAGCTGGTAAGGATGGAGATCGCACAAGTGAAAGGGGTGTCCAAATGATCGATAACCAGAAGGTGCGCCGCGAGCTGGATTACCTCTCCGATCGGGATCTGGTCGACCTGCGCAAAGAGCCGTCTGGCCGCTGGTTCGCCGACCTGACGCGATTCGGTACCGACGTGGCCGAATACACGGTCGACTGCGACCCCGGCATCGCACGGCCGCCGAAGTACTGGGCGGGTTGAGCCATGCCACCGCGTTCCAAGATCAAGCAGTTGCCGGTCGACCTGAAGGAATGGCTGGATAAGGCGCTGGTAGCGGGCAACTTCTCCGATTACGAACGGCTGGAGAAGGAGCTGGCCGAGCGCGGCTTTGTGATCGGCAAGTCCAGCATCAACCGCTACGGGCAAGAGTTCGAGCAGCGCCTGCATGCGTTGAAGCTGGCGACTGAGCAGGCCAAGGCGATCTCCGAATCCGCGCCGGACGATGCCGGTGCGATGAACGATGCGCTGATCCGCCTGGTGCAGCAGAAGGCATTCGATACCCTGTTGAAGATGGAGGAAGGCGCGTCGATGAAGGAGATCGGCCTGATGGTCGCGCGCCTTTCTAACGCCACGGTGAAGCAGAAGCAGTGGGCGGCGGAAGTGCGCGCCAAGGCCGAGTCTGCTGCGGCCGCTGTCGAGAAGATCGCCAAGAAAGGCGGCCTGTCTGCTGCGGCAGTCAAAGAGATCAGGAGCCAGATCCTTGGCATCCCCAGCTAAGACCATTCCGGTCGGCCTCCCAAGCGATGCGGCGCGCAAGGACGCGCCGCCTCCCGCTTTGCTGCCCTATCAGCAGCGCTGGATCGCCGACGAAAGCCCGCTGAAGATCGCCGAGAAGTCCCGCCGGGTGGGCTGGACGTGGGGAGAGGCCGCCGACGATGTGCTGATCGCAGCACGGGAAGAACTCAGCTCCAATGTGTTCTACATCGGCCCCACGCAGGACATGGCGCTGGAATACATCGAGGCATGCGCCATGTGGGCGCGGGCATTCGACTATGCCGCCAGCGAGATCGAGGAGGGCATCTTCGTCGACGGCGACAAGGAGATCAAAACCTACAAGATCGACTTCCCCGCCACCGGCCGCCGCATCGTGGCGCTCAGCTCGCGCCCCACCAACCTGCGCGGCAAGCAGGGCGTGATCGTGATCGACGAGGCCGCGTTCCATAACGATCTGGCCGCGCTGCTCAAGGCCGCGATGGCGATGCTGCTGTGGGGCGACAAGGTGCGCATCTTCTCGACGCACGACGGACAAGATAACCCGTTCAACGAACTGATCCAGGAAGTTCGCGCAGGCAAGCGCAAGGGCGTGGTGCATCGCGTCACCTTCCGCGAGGCGGTGGAACAAGGGCTGTATCGCCGTGTGTGCCTGCGCCGTGGCATTGAATGGACGCCGGAGGGCGAAGCGAAATGGGTAGCCGACGCCTATGCATTCTACGGCGACGACGCCAGCGAGGAACTGGACGTAGTGCCGTCGCAATCGGCGGGGGCGTATCTGACGATGGGCCTGATCGAGGCGCGCATGAACCCGGACACGCCGCTGGTGCGCGAGCGGTGGACGTCGGAGTTCGCCTACCTGCCGGACCATGTGCGCGAGATGGAGGTGACTGCCTGGTGTGACGAACACCTGAAGCCAGTGCTGGACGCGCTCGACAAGAATCTCGCGCATGGCTTGGGCGAAGACTTCGGGCGACTGGGCGACTTGACCACGCTGGACATCATGGAGGAAGGCCGCGACCTGATCACGCGCGTGCGCCTCCAAGTCGAGCTGTCTAACTGCCCTTTCCGGCAGCAGGAGCAGATCGTGTTCTACATCATCAGCCGCCTGCCTCGTTTCCGATCTGCCGCCTTCGATGCGCGCGGCAACGGCCAATACCTTGCTGAGCGCGCAGCCCAGAAGTTCGGCCAGGCGCGTGTCGAGCAGGTGATGCTGAGCGATTCGTTCTATCTGGCCAACATGCCGCGCTTCAAGGCGGCATTGCAGGACGGCACGCTGACCGACATCCCCAAGGATTCCCAGGTGCGTGACGATCTGCGCGCGCTGAAGTTGATCGACGGTATCCCGAAACTCGGCAAGGCCAAGACACAGCAAGGTGAAGGCGAAAAGCTGCAGCGCCACGGCGATGCGGCCATCAGCCTGTTCCTCGGCCACTACGCGATGAAGCGCGAGGTGGCACCTATCGAATACCAGGGCGTGTCGAAACGCTCTGATGACAATTACAGCGGGAGAAAGTCATGGTAAGCCAAATACTCGACGTGAACGGCAACCCGATCAAACGGGCCGATCTGAAAGAGCCGCAGACCAGCCGACTGGCACAGCTGCACCGTGAATTCGCCAGCCACCCGGCGCGGGGTTTAACGCCCCTGCGCCTGGCGCGCATCCTGGAAGATGCGGAGCAAGGGGATGTGCGCGCACAGCACGACCTGTTCCTGGACATGGAAGAGAAGGACGCGCACATTTTCGCCGAGATGGGCAAGCGCAAGCGTGCGCTGCTCACGGTGGGCTGGGATGTGGTGCCGCCGCGTAACTCCAGTGCCACAGAGCGCAAGCTGGCGGGCTATGCCAAGGAGCTGCTGCAGGACGTGCTCAATTTCGAAGACTTAACCCTGGATGCACTGGATGGCATCGGCCACGGCTTCAGCTGCCAGGAGATCGAGTGGCAGATGCTGGGCCGCGAGTGGATGCCGAAGGAGATCAGCCACCGGCCGCAGAGTTGGTTCCAGACCGACCGCGAGACGCGCACGCAGATCCGCCTGCGCGACAACTCGTTGGATGGCCAGGCATTGAACCCGTTCGGATGGATCACCCACACGCACAAGGCCAAGAGCGGCTACCTTGCGCGCAGCGGCCTGCATCGCGTGCTGTCTTGGCCGTATCTGTTCAAGAACTACTCGGTGGGCGATCTGGCCGAGTTCCTGGAGATCTACGGCCTGCCGTTGCGTCTTGGCACCTACCAGCCCGGCGCGTCGGATGATGAGAAGTCCACGTTGCTGCGGGCGGTGATGAGCATCGGCCACGATGCTGCAGGCATCATCCCGGAAGGCATGATGATCGACTTCAAAGAGGCGGCCAAAGGCAGCTCCGATCCATTCGAGGTGATGATCGCCTGGTGCGAGCGCAGCCAGAGCAAGGCTATTCTGGGCGGTACGCTCACCAGCCAGGCAGACGGCAAGAGCAGCACCAATGCCCTGGGCAATGTGCACAACGAGGTGAGGCACGACCTGTCTGTGGCGGATGCGATCCAGCTGGCCGGCACGTTCACGCGCGATCTGGTGTACCCGCTGCTGGCGCTGAACAAAGGCGGCGTGGATGATCGCCGCCGCCTGCCGCGCTTC
>JBQGEN010000437.1:0-2353 GCA_052039615.1 Sideroxyarcus sp.
CCCAGACGTTGACCCGCCTTCGAGCGGCGCGCCCCCGAGCTCGAAACCGCTCACGCCGCTCTCAAGAGGAAGGATCACCCCCGGTGTGCGCGTGAGGAGCCGCCGAGCACCTGACCGCATTGGACCGTCGAAGACCTAGGAAAGCTGGTCGGTTGATCTACCTCAACGCAGCGAGAGCGCCCGCGTGCATACTCTAGCTCAAGCGACGTACGCTCAAAATGAGGTTTACGATAATGAAGGAAAGCGAGGTTCGACGCAGCGCATTTGCAATGCCGCTAACAAGCCCGGCCTACCCGATTGGTCCATACCGGTTTTGCAATCGCGAGTATCTGATCATCACCTACCGTACCGACCCTAAAAAGCTACGAGCCCTTGTACCAGAGCCGCTACAGGTTGATGAGCCGATCGTTAAGTACGAGTTCATTCGGATGCCGGACTCCACGGGATTCGGCGACTACGCCGAAAGCGGGCAGGTCATTCCAGTCTCCTTCAGAGGCCGAATGGGAAACTACACTCATTGCATGTTTCTCAACGACCACCCGCCGATTGCAGCAGGGCGTGAGCTCTGGGGTTTCCCCAAGGAGCTCGCAGAACCGAGCCTGAAAGCTACGATCGATACGTTAGTCGGTGAACTGCATTATCACCAGCTGCGGATTGCTATTGGCACCATGGGTTACAAGCATAAGCAGGCGGATGTTGCAGCAGTCAAAGCGTCACTAGCGGCGCCAAACTTCCTCCTAAAGATCATACCGCATGTAGACGGCACCGCGCGAATTTGTGAGCTGGTTGAGTACCAATTGACGGAAATTAATCTGAAAGGGGCATGGACCGGGCCTGCCGAGCTTACCTTGATGTCCCATGCGCTGGCCCCGCTTGCCGAGCTCCCGGTGCTTGAAATCGTCTCAGGGCTGCACTTGATCGCGGATCTCACGCTTCCGCTCGGCAAGGTCGTGTACGATTACTTGGACCATGCGCACGGGAATCATCGGTTTCGGGCTATGGAAGAGATCGCAGGCGATTAATTTGATAGCGTACTGCTACCGCTTCGACGGATGGATGCGAACCGCGCAAGAAAGGTAACACAATGCTTCCAAAAGCCAAAGCGAAGCTTCTTGAAGGCAAGAGGGGACTCATCGTCGGCATTGCTAACGACCATTCGATCGCGTGGGGCTGCGCTGCGGCATTCCGCGCCCTGGGTGCCGAGCTTGCAATCACGTATCTGAATGAGAAGGCCAAGAAATATGTTGAGCCTCTCGCGCGCGAGCTCGAGGCACCGATTCTTCTGCCGCTGGATGTGCGCACGCCTGGAGAGATGGAGGCGGTATTCGAGCGAATCACTAGTGATTGGGGCGAGCTTGATTTCGTGATCCACTCGATCGCATTCTCGCCCAAGGACACGCTGTCCGGGAGAGTAGTTGACGCGTCTCGAGATGGTTTCCTGACCACCATGGAGGTGTCATGCTGGTCTTTCATCCGTATGGCTCATCTCGCCGAGCCGCTGATGCGAAAGGGGGGCACGCTCTTCACAATGACATATTACGGCAGCCAGATGGTCGTCGAGCACTACAACATCATGGGCGTTGCAAAGGCTGCTTTGGAAAGTGCCGTGCGCTATTTGGCTGCCGAGTTGGGTCAGAAAGGTATTCGTGTCCACGCCATCTCGCCTGGGCCACTTGCGACCCGCGCTGCCTCCGGGATCCCTGAGTTTGACGAACTGCTCGAGAAAGCGAAGAGCAAAGCCCCCGCGCGGAGTCTCGTCAGCATTCTAGATGTTGGAGCTGCAACCGCCTTCCTGGCCCATGACGCCGCGCGGCTCCTCACAGGTGAAACACTTTACGTTGACGGGGGATATCATATCATGGACTAGCAGATCCCACTTTACCGCCGCCCGCGAGCGTGGGAGGTCCGAATCCGACAGGCGGGTATCACTCATTAACTGTAGTCAGATGGACGATTTGCGCGACGTGGTCAAATCGTTTTCGTCCGGTCTTCCTCTGACAATGACCAATCAGGTACTTTCCTGGAACCTGGCGGAGCCGCTTCCTTCCTTGGCCGCCCTAGTTGGCTCGAGTGTGACCTCACGCGCAACCACGTCCTGCGATCACAGCTTGGCGCGTGGTTGGGCAGCCTGGCCCTCGTAGATATTCCACCTAAGCGAGGCGATGAAGCGCACCCGCTCGACGCAATTTCGGAGCACGAATTGATCAGCATCAAGGTCGGGTGACAATGACTGAGTAACCAATCGCAAACGCAGTAATGTGAAAGGGGCGTCCGCAATGCGCTCTGTGATCTGCGCTTTGGTTCTCCTCAATGCCCTGGTCAGTCCCGCTCTCGCACAGCATGGGCAGCAGCC
>JBQGEN010000438.1:0-6241 GCA_052039615.1 Sideroxyarcus sp.
TCGGCGAACAGGCGGCGCAGCAGGTTGGGCAATTTGAACGCCACGAAGAAGGCGTCGGTCGCCGCGCCCGCGCCGAAGACGCGCGCGATCAGCACGTCGCGCACGAAGGCCAGGATACGGGAAACCAAGGTCAGGCTGCTGACCGCCGCAAGGGCTTTGAGGAGATTCATGCTGGTCGTGGACTATCCTTGTGAACGCCGCGCATCATACCACCGGGGTACCGCACCACCGCTTCCGACGCCGTCCATTTTCCCGGCGGCAAAGTGCGGCGGCACTATTGCCTCAGCGCTGACTGCAGGAATGCACACTTCTGTTCCTGCCCCCTTGTTTGGCGGCATACATGCGCTGATCGGCGATCTCCACCAGCTCCTTCCAGTCATTGACTTTGTCTTCCGTGCGTTCCGCAATGCCGATGCTCGCCGTCATCGGGCTGTTGTCGGGACGCATCCCCATGCCCGCGGCACGCAGTCTCTCGATGGCTGCAACCGCGTCTTGGCAGTAGGTATTGGGCATGATCAGGATGAACTCCTCTCCTCCCCAGCGCGCCAACATGTCGCCGGTACGCAACGAGGCACGGATGCGCTCGGCCGCGCCGACCAGCAGCTGGTCGCCAGCTTCGTGCCCATATGTGTCGTTCACGCTCTTGAAGTTGTCCAGATCGATGAAAGCCAACGCCAGCGGCGAGCCGCTACGGATGGAGATGATGAACTGGATCTCCAGCAGTTCCACGCCACTCAAGCGCGAGAAGCATCCGGTCAGCGCGTCTCGCAGCGCGGTGTGCACCAGCGCAATCATGAATCCGAGCTGGCTCATGCCGGACAGCGTCGCGACGATCGCGATGACGATCACCAGCCAGGAACTGCTGATCAGGGGGCTGAGGCTGAGCGTATCCATGCTCATGAAGCCGGAGCCGATCTCCGCGACCAGCACCGGCCCGGCAAAAACAGCTCCCTCCAGGGCGGTGAGCGGAAACATGCTCAGCCCGGCCACCATGATCATCGGCAGGAAGGCATAGATCGCCGAGATCGTCGACTCCACACCGCCCGCACCCAACTGGACTTGGGCCAGCAACGCATAGGAAAACACGAAAAACAGCGTCGGTATGGCAAACATGATGGCAAGCGCCAGATAAGCGTCGCGCATGGTCTGTGCGTTGCGGAACGAAAACATAAGTCCGACGAAGGCCAGGCTAGAGGCGATACGCCCAAGCGCCAGCGGCCCGGACACCGCCCAGGGCAGCATTAGCAGATCGGGAATGATGAACAGTGCGGTCAGGACAGCGAAGAGCAGTGCGATCAGGCGCACACGCGAAATGATCATGGTCGCCCGCCTGTTTGACAGCAAGGTCATATGCTTGCCCGGGAACAGCAGCCACAACACTTCTTCGCGCGACAGCCCGTTGAAGATGCCGTGCATGACGGGTTGTGACTGGGGTTTCATTGGCAACCACCTGATATCATTCGTTGACGGAATATGCACCCCGCGGACCGGGCATGCTGCAAGTTCGCTGCAAGCGGCGGATAATACAGCAAGACTCGCGCACCAGTGCGCCCGCGGGTACGGCAGGCACAACCGGAGTGGATGCAGTGCCTCGGCGCAGGGATTGCTGCCCCGGAAAAAAACAGTTTGCCAAACCTTGAATGAGCCTCTAGAATGCGCCCCTTTCTGAAAAGCCGAATTCTCAAGGAGTAGTAGTCATGGCAAATAGCGCACAAGCTAGAAAACGTGCAAGACAAGCAGTCAAGCAAGGCCAGCACAACGCCAGCCTGCGTTCCGAACTGCGTACCGCGATCAAGAAAGTCGCCAAGGCAATCGAGGCCGGCGACAAGGCTGCTGCACAAGCAGTGTTCCAGGAATCGACCAGTGTGGTAGATTCCATCGCCGACAAGAAGATCGTGCACAAGAACAAGGCTGCCCGTCACAAGAGCCGCCTGTCCGCTGCGATCAAGGCGATGGCCTAAATTTATTGCAGACGATCCAGTCTGCGACAAAAGGCCGACGAAGTTGTCGGCCTTTTTTGTTTATAGTTCCAACATCAGAGAAACAACAAGACCGGAAAGCTTGCCATGTCCCATTTGATGAATACCTATGCTCGGCAACCCGTCACCTTCACCCACGGCGAAGGCACCTGGCTTTTCGATATCAATGGCAAGCGCTATCTGGACGCCCTTTCCGGTATCGCGGTCAACACTCTGGGGCATGCGCATCCGCGCTTCACCGCCGCGCTCACCCAGCAGATCGGCAAGCTGATCCACACTTCCAACCTCTACCAGGTACGCGAACAGGAGCTGATCGCCGACAAGCTGTGCGAACTTTCTGGCATGCAGGAAGTGTTCCTGTGCAACTCCGGCTGCGAGGCGAACGAGGCCGCGATCAAGCTGGCGCGCATGTACGGCAACCAGCGCGGCATCGACACGCCGACCATCATCGTGATGGAAAAGGCTTTCCACGGCCGCACCCTGGCCACCCTCTCCGCCACCGGCAACCGCAAGGTGCAGGCGGGCTTTGAACCGCTGGTCAAAGGCTTCGTGCGCGTGCCCTACGACGACCTCGAAGCCATCCGCCAGGTCGCGGCACACACACCCAACATCGTTGCCGTGCTGGTCGAACCTATCCAGGGCGAGGGCGGCATCCGCACGCCGGATATCAGCTATCTGCAAGGCCTGCGCAAGATCTGCGACGAGCATGAGTGGCTGCTGATGCTGGACGAGGTGCAGTGCGGCCTGGGCCGGACCGGCAAGTGGTTCGCATTCCAGCACACCAGCATCATGCCGGACGTGATGACGCTGGCCAAGGGCCTGGGCTCCGGCGTGCCGGTGGGCGCCTGTCTGGCCGCGGGCAAAGCAACGGGCACATTCAAGCCGGGCAACCACGGCTCCACCTTCGGCGGTAACCCGCTGGCCTCGACCGCTGCGCTGACCACGCTGAACATCATGGAGCAGGACAAGCTGCTCGACCATGCCGCCAAGCTGGGTGCATGGCTCAAGCAGCAATTCGAAGCGCACCTCGGCGGCGTGAGGGGCGTGGTCACCGTGCGCGGGCAAGGCCTGATGCTGGGCATCGAACTCGACAAGCCGTGCGGCGCGCTGGTCGGCAAGGCACTGGAGCAAGGCCTGCTCATCAACGTCACCGCCGACAACGTGGTTCGCTTGCTGCCGTCGCTGATCTTCTCGCAAGTCGAAGCGCAGCAACTGTTGGATATGCTGTGCCCACTGATCACCGATTTCTTGTTGCAGGAAGCCTAAACTTCAGGAAGCACGGCCATGAACATCAAGCATTTTCTGCAGCTCAAAGACCTGACCTTGGACGAACTCGAACACGTGTTCGAGCGCACGCGCGTCATTAAGCAGCGCTTCAAGGCCTATCAGCCCTATCACCCGCTGGCCGACCGCACGCTGGTGATGATCTTCGAGAAGAGCTCCACGCGCACCCGCCTCTCGTTCGAGGCAGGCATGCAGCAACTGGGCGGCTCCGCCATCTACCTCAACACGCGGGATACGCAGCTCGGACGCGGCGAACCGGTGGAAGACGCGGCGCAGGTCATCTCGCGCATGAGCGATATCGTGATGATTCGCACGTTCGAGCAGGACATCATCGAACGTTTCGCCGCCAACTCGCGCGTGCCGGTCATCAACGGCCTGACCAACGAATACCACCCGTGCCAGATCCTGGCCGACATCTACACCTATATTGAGCATCGTGGCAGCATCAAGGGCAAGACCGTGGCGTGGATCGGCGATTCCAACAACGTCTGCAACACCTGGCTGCAGGCGGCGGAGTTGCTGGACTTCAACGTGCACGTCTCCACCCCGCCCGGCTATGAAGTCGAGCCGGAACGTGCCGGACTGTTCGGCGAAGACCACTACGAGGAATTCGCAGACCCGATGGATGCCGCGCGCAACGCCGATCTCATCACCACCGACGTGTGGACCTCGATGGGCTTCGAGCGCGAGAACGATGCGCGCCGCAAGGCCTTTGCCGACTGGATCGTGGATACCGAGATGATGTCTGTCGCCAAGCCGGACGCACTGTTCATGCACTGCCTGCCCGCCCACCGCGGCGAGGAAGTGGATGCCGCCGTGATCGACGGCGCGCAGTCCGTGGTGTGGGATGAAGCGGAGAATCGCCTGCACGTGCAAAAAGCCCTGATGGAATACCTGCTGTTGGGCAAGGTGAACAACTAAAGAACTCCACCGTACTGGCACCGAGAAAGCACAGCCCCGAACAAATTGCTACCGGTATTCCGCTACCCCTCCTTGCCGACGCATAGAATTTTGATTTTATTTGGAAATAATCATGTCTGATATCAAGAAAGCCGTCCTCGCCTATTCCGGCGGACTCGACACCTCGGTCATCCTGAAATGGCTGCAGGACACCTACCAGTGCGAAGTGGTCACCTTCACCGCGGACCTGGGCCAGGGCGAAGAGCTGGAACCCGCACGCCAGAAGGCGCTGAAGTTCGGCATCAAGCCGGAGAACATCTTCATCGACGACCTGCGCGAAGAATTCGTGCGCGATTTCGTGTTCCCGATGTTCCGTGCCAACACCATCTACGAAGGCGAATACCTGCTCGGCACCTCCATCGCGCGTCCGCTGATCGCCAAGCGCCTGATCGACATCACCAACCTCACCGGCGCCGACGCCATCTCGCACGGCGCGACCGGCAAGGGCAACGACCAGGTGCGCTTCGAGCTCGGCGCTTATGCGCTGAAGCCCGGCATCAAGATCATCGCCCCGTGGCGCGAGTGGGACCTGCTGTCGCGCGAAAAGCTGATGGCCTACGCCGAGAAGAACGGCATCCCGGTCGACATGAAGCACAAGCAAGGCGGCTCGCCCTATTCCATGGACGCGAACCTGCTGCACATCTCCTACGAAGGCCGCCATCTGGAAGATCCGGCCGCTGAAGCCGAAGACAGCATGTGGCGCTGGACAGTCTCGCCGGAGAAAGCCCCGGACGTGGCCGAATACCTCGACCTCGAATTCGTCAACGGCGACATCGTCGCCTTGAACGGCAGCAAGATGTCGCCGGCCCAAGTACTGACCAAGCTCAACGAACTGGGCGGCAAGCACGGCATCGGCCGCCTCGACCTGGTGGAGAACCGCTACGTCGGCATGAAGTCGCGCGGCTGCTACGAGACCCCCGGCGGAACGATCATGCTCAAGGCGCACCGCGCCATCGAGTCCATCACACTGGACCGTGAAGTCGCCCACCTCAAGGACGACCTGATGCCGCGCTACGCCAGCATGATCTACAACGGCTACTGGTGGAGCCCGGAGCGCAAGGCGCTGCAGGTGCTGATAGACCACACCCAGAGCTGCGTCAACGGCTGGGTGCGCGTCAAGCTGTACAAAGGCAACGTCATCATCGTGGGCCGCGATTCCAAGACCGATTCGCTGTTCGACCCGACCATCGCCACCTTCGAGGACGACAAGGGCGCCTACGACCAGAAGGACGCAGGCGGCTTCATCAAGCTGAACGCCCTGCGCATGCGTATCGCGGCGAACCTGCATAGCCGGAAGTAAAGCGGGCAAAAATCGAGGGGGCGGCATGTTGTACGAGCTGAGCGGTGACATCCTGTTGAGCGGCGCCAAGGCCATCGCCCAGGGCGTTGCGCCGAACGATGACTTCCATCATGGCCTCGCGCTGCAACTGCGCGAACGTATGCCGGCAATGTACAAGGATTTCCGTCATCACTGCCAGACGAGCCACCCGAAGTCCGGCGAGTTATGGACATGGATGAGCAGCGACGGCCGTTATCTCGTCAACCTGTTCACGCAAGACGCCGCCTACGAGCACGGCAGCAAGCCCGGACATGCCACGCTGCACCACGTCAATCACAGCCTGCACGCCCTGCGCACTTTCGCGCAGAAGGAGAAGATCGCCAGCCTCGCGCTGCCGCGCCTCTCGTGCGGCATCAATGGATTGGACTGGAACGACGTGAAGCCGCTGATCGAGAGACATCTCGGCGACCTCGGCATCCCCGTCTATGTCTATGTCACCTTCCAAAAAGGCGTCAAAGCCGACGAACCCCCGAAATAATCAAACGCTCCCAAAGGAAATCTCAGCATGTCAGACAAAATCGATAACGTCAGCGTCGGCAAAAAAGCCAATATCTTCTTCGACGGCAAGTGCGTGTCGCACTCGGTGTTCTTCCCCGACGGTTCGCGCAAGACCGTGGGCGTGGTGCTTCCCAACAGCCAGCTCACCTTCAATGTCGGCGCACCGGAACTGATGGAGATC
>JBQGEN010000439.1:0-10090 GCA_052039615.1 Sideroxyarcus sp.
GTGGTCAACGTCCAGGGTGGTACCAATGCCTGGGTACAGGCGGGACTCGAAGTCGTCAGACAGAAGTGAACCTCGGGGCGGGCGCTCAGCCCGCCACCTGCAGCACCAATCCCTTCAGATACGCCCCTTCGGGGAAGCTCAGCAGCACCGGATGGTCCGCTGCCGCGTGCAGTTTCTTCACGATCTGTGCATCCACGCCCGCATCCAATGCTGCGCCGGCGATGATCTTCTGGAACAGGTCGTCGCTGATGCCGCCGGAGCAGGAGTAGGTGAATAGCAGGCCGCCCGGACGCAGCAGCTTGAAGCCGAGCAGGTTGATGTCCTTGTAGGCGCGGGACGCCTTTTCGGCGAAGGCGGCGGTGGGGGCGAACTTGGGCGGGTCCAGCACGATCAGATCGAACTTGCGATTCTGGTCGCGTAGTTTGCGCAGCGCGTCGAACACGTCGGCGCATTGCCACTCGGCGCGCGCGCCATCGAGGCCATTCAGCTCCACATTGCGTCTTGCCAGTTCCAGCGCGCTTTCCGAGGCGTCGATGGAAAGCACCGATTTGGCGCCGCCGCGCAGCGAGTACAGCGAGAAGCCGCCGGTGTAGCAGAAGCAGTTCAGCACATCCTTGTCATGCGCCAGCGTGCCGGTCAGTGCGCGGTTGTCGCGCTGGTCGAGGTAGTAGCCAGTCTTTTGTCCCGCCGCCACATCCACAGCGAAGCGCAATCCGTTCTCGGTCACCTCCACTTTCTCCGGCAAGGTGCCGCGCACGACACCGCAGCGTTTGGCAAGTCCCTCCAGTTCGCGCCCATCGGAATCGGAACGTTCATAGATGCAAACGGGCGCGCACAGTTCCTGCAGGATGTCGGCCAGCGTGTCACGCCAATGCTCCGGCCCGGCACTGCCCAGCTGCATCACCAGTACGTCGCCGTACTTGTCGACGATGAGGCCGGGCAGTCCGTCCGACTCGCCGTGGACGATGCGCATGCCGTTGCTGTCGCGTTCGATGTTCAGCGTACGACGCGCCGCCAGTGCGTTGGCGATGCGCTGGCGGAAGAAGGCCTTGTCGACAACTTCCTTTTCGTCCCACGACCACACCCGCGCGGTGATCTGCGAGTCGGGGTTGTAGGCCGCCCAGGCGAGAAAATTCCCCGCCGCATCGCGCACCGGCAACGTGTCGCCGCTGGCGGGCGCACCGTCGATGCATTCGACCGCGCCGGAGAATATCCACGGATGGCGGCGCAGCAGCGATTTCTCGCGCTCCGGCTTCAGCACGATGCAGGGTTTTGCGGCGGGGTTGCCGGCGCGTGGCCTGGAAGCGGACTGGGGCGCGCGAGTTTCGGTCTGCTGCTTGCCGCGCTGCACGCGCTTGCGGAAATCCTTGCCGCCTTGCGATTGGCGGTGCGGTGTCGAGGGCGATCTGGGTTTCGATTTATTCATCGTATTTCTGTGGGCTCATGGTTTCTTCTTGGCACGCGGATGCGCACCGTCATAGATCTTTGCGAGGTACTGGAAATCGAGGTGAGTGTAGACCTGCGTGGTGGAGATGCTGGCGTGGCCCAGCATCTCCTGCACCGCGCGCAAGTCTCCCGAAGATTGCAGCACATGGGTGGCGAAGGAGTGGCGCAGCATGTGCGGATGCACGTTGCTTGCGAGGCCCCGCTTGATCGCCCATTTATGCAACTGCAGTTCCACGGTGCGCGGCGAGATGCGCGCGCCCTTGGTGCCGACGAACAACGCCGTCTCATCGGGCTTCGCGACCTGTTCGCGCACGGCCAGCCAAGCCTGCAGTGCGGCGATGGCGTGGCTGCCCAGCGGCACGATGCGCGTCTTGTTGCCCTTGCCGGTGATGCGTACCGAGGCATCGGCGAAATCCATGTCCATGGGATCGAGGCTTACCAGTTCGGCCAGGCGCAGGCCCGAGGAATAGAGCAGCTCGAACATCGCCTTGTCGCGCGCATCCAGCGGCGTCTCGACCGGCATCTCCACCAGCTTCACCGCCTCGTCCGGAGAGAGCGCGTGCGGCAGCGCCTTGGGCGCCTTCGGTGCACGCAGCCCGACACAGGGATTGCTCTGGCAGCCGTGGTCGCGCATCAGGTAGGAATAGAAGCCACGCCAGGCCGATAGCACGCGCGCCAGCGACCGGCCGCCCAGCCCGCCGCTGTGCAACTGCGCGATGAAACGGCGGATGTGATGGCTCTTGAGCTCGGGCAGCGGCGTGGTGCCGGCCAGCGCGAACAGGCGGCGGATGTCGCGTGCATAGTTCTCGGAGGTCAGCGGCGAATAGTTGCGTTCGTTATGCAGGTAGGCCAGGTAGCCTTGCAGTGCGGCAGGGGTTTGTTCGGCAACAGGCATCAGACATGCAGTCGGAACGCGCTGCCCAGCGTCTCGGCGATGCGTTGCAGGAACAGCGTGCCCATTTCCGGATAAAAGCGTTGCTTGTCCTCGCTGGCGAGGATGAGCAGGCCGATGGTCTGTCCGTTCGCGCGCAGCGGCAGGTAGGCGAACGAGCGCAGGTGTTCCGCCGCCTCGCCGAACCAGGGAAGGGTGTCGTGCACGGCGTGGTGGGCGCAGACCGGCTGTTCATGCTGGTCTGCGAAGGACAGCACTTCGGAACTGGGCGGCTCGTCCCTCCACAGGTGCAATGCGACATGCGGGATGGCGAAGATGTCGCGCAGATTGCGCACGACCAGACTCTGCAGCGTGGAGCGGTCCTGCGCACCGAACAGCGCGCAGTTGAACTGGTGCACCTTGAGCTGCAGCGCGTCGTTCTCCCTGGCGAACTCCAGCAGCTCGTGCAGCTTCTTCTCCAACTCCTTCACGCGCTCGCGCAGGGTGAGCAGCTGGCGCTCGGACAGCGAGATGGTGCGCCCGCCGTGGGGGTGCGGCAGGTTGACCTGCGCCAGCATCTCGGCGTGGTCCTCGAAGAATTGGGGGTGGTCCTGCAGGTATTGGGCGACGTCTTCTGCTCTCATCATGGCCTCTTACAAGTTGATCTCACCTTCGTACACCGTGATGGCCGGTCCGGTCATCAGCACCGGCGAATGCTCGCCCGCCCAAGTGATGCTGAGGGTGCCGCCGCGCGTGGCGACGTGCACCGTGTTGTCCAGCAGCTTGCGGCGGATGCCGGCGACCACGGCAGCACAGGCGCCGGTACCGCAGGACAGCGTCTCGCCCGCGCCGCGCTCGTACACGCGCAGCTTGATATGCTCGCGATCCACGATCTGCATGAAGCCCGCATTCACGCGCTTGGGAAAGCGCGGATGGTGTTCGATCAGCGGCCCTTGCGCCGCCACCGGCGCGGTCTCCACGTTGTCCACAACCTGCACCGCATGCGGGTTGCCCATGGACACGGCGCTGATCTGCACGGTCTCGGTGCCGACCTGCAGTGGCTGGATCACGTCCTGGCTGGTGCTGTCGAACGGGATCTGCGCCGGATCGAAGATGGGCGCGCCCATGTTCACCGTGACGCGCCCGTCATCGGCCAGGCTCGGCGAGATCAGCCCGCTCTTGGTTTCCACTACGATCTCGCGCTTGCCGGTGAGTTTCTTGTCATGCACGAAGCGCACGAAGCAGCGCGCGCCGTTGCCGCACTGTTCGACCTCGCTGCCGTCGGCATTGAAGATGCGGTAGCGGAAATCGGCGTCATCGCGCGGCGTCTTTTCCACCAGCAGGATCTGGTCGCAGCCGATGCCGAAATGGCGGTCGGCGATGAAGCGTATCTGATCCGGCGACAGCGCGATGGACTGGCGCACGCCGTCCAGCACCACGAAATCGTTGCCTGCGCCGTGCATCTTGGTGAATTTCAGGGTCATGTCAAAAGCTCTTTGTATCTAAAACAATCTGTCGTGTGGTCGTTCACCATGCCGGTCGCCTGCATGTGGGCGTAACAAATGGTGCTGCCGAAGAATTTGAAGCCGCGCCGCTTCAACTCCTTGCTCATCGCGTCCGACTCCGGCGTGCTTGCGGGTATCTCCGCCAAGCTGCGCCATGCATTCTGCTTTGGCTTGCCATCGACGAACCGCCAGGCGAAGGCGCTGAAGCTGCCGAATTCATCCTGAACATCAAGAAACCTGCGCGCGTTGGTCACGGCGGCCTCGACCTTCAGGCGATTGCGGATGATGCCGGGGTTTTGCAGCAACGCCGCCATTTTACCTGCATCGTAGCGGGCAATGCGCGCGACATCGAAGCCGTCGAAAGCCGCGCGGTAGTTCTCGCGTTTGCGCAGCACCGTGATCCAGCTCAACCCTGCCTGCGCGCCTTCCAGTATCAGGAACTCGAACAACGACTGGTCGTCGTACAAGGGCACGCCCCATTCGGTATCGTGGTACGCGCGGTACAGGGGATCGTCGCCGCACCAGGCGCAGCGCGGTTTGTTCATTCGCACAATCGAAGGTAATCGCGGTATATGCAGCGGTCCATCACCACGGTGATGCCGGCTTTCCGCGCGCGCCGGGCGGCCTCTTCGTGCACCACGCCGTCCTGCAGCCAGATGTTCTTGATGCCCAGCTTGATGCAACTCTCCACGATGGCGGGTACATGCTCCGGCGCGCGAAAAACATCGACGATATCGGGCACTATTGGCAGGCTTTCCAGGTCGGCATAAGCCCTTTCGCCCAGCACCTCGGACACCAGCGGCCGCACCGGCAGAATGCGGTAACCAAAGCTCTGCATCGCCTTTGCGACGCCAAAACTGGGGCGGGCGGCGTTGGGCGACAGGCCGACCACGGCAATGGTATGCACCTCGCGCAACAGTTTGCAGATGTCTTTGGGGCCGGGATTATTGAATTCCATGGCGCGCACGATAGCATTTTTTACCGGACGCGGCGCAGCCGGTGGGTGCGGTGTTTTTCGCAGGGCTGCGTGGCGCAAAAAACGCTATACTGCGCGCCGTTCAAAGCGCTCGTAGCTCAGCTGGATAGAGTATCGGTTTCCGAAGCCGAGGGTCGTGGGTTCGACTCCCGCCGAGCGCACCAATTTCCTGTTTCCCCTTTCCGCCGCAGCATCTTCCCGCCCGCCGCAGCTTCGGACGGGGTGCTAGAATCGAAACCACTTCATTTCCGGTGCGCGCGCTGAAAGGCGATGCGCCTCTGTCGTGGACATCGTGTTGTTGCTGCTTCTGATCCTGCTCAACGGCGTTCTGGCGATGTCGGAGATCGCCGTCGTGTCCGCCCGCAAGGCGCGCCTGCAGAAGCTGGCAGACGACGATAGCCCCGGCGCCAGGTCAGCGCTGGCGCTGAGCAACGACCCTTCCACCTTTCTCTCCACCGTGCAGGTGGGGATCACTTCGGTCGGCATTCTGAGCGGCGCCATCGGCGAGACCGCCTTGGCCGACCCGTTGACTGCGTGGCTGGCCGGGTCCGCCCTACTCGAACCCTACGCCAGGGGCGTGGCCCTGACCGTGGTGGTCGTGGCGTTGACCTATGTTTCCGTCGTGATCGGGGAATTGGTTCCCAAGCAGCTGGGATTGCTGGCCCCGGAAAAGACGGCCTCGCTGATGGCGCCGCCGATGAATGTGCTGTCGCGGATGACGTATCCCCTGGTCTGGCTGCTTTCGGCCTCGTCGAATTTCCTGCTGCGTGTCATGGGTGCCAAGCGCCAGGAGGAGCCGCCAGTCACCGACGAGGAGATCAAGGTGCTGATGGAGCAGGGCTCCGAGGCGGGCGTGTTCCATGAGAGCGAACAGGCCATCGTGTCCAACGTGCTGCGGCTCGACGAGCAGCGCATCGGCGCGATCATGACGCACCGCAACGACATCTATGTGCTCGACCTGGACGAGCCGGAAGCCGGGATCCGCCAGCGCGTCGCCGAATGCCCCTACACGCGCGCGGTCGTCTGTCGCAACGGGCTGGACCATATCGTGGGAATACTGCGCACGGCGGACCTGCTCAAGGACGCCCTGTCCGGCCGGCCGCTCGTGATCGAGCCGTCGCTGCGCCCTGCGCTGTACGTGCCGGAAGGCGTCTCGACCACGCACCTGCTGGAGAACTTCCGCAAGGCGCGCCAGCAATGCGCGCTGATCGTGGACGAGTACGGCGAATTGCAGGGCCTGGTCACGCTGACCGACGTGCTCACTTCCATCGTCGGCGACCTGCCCTCGTCCGACCTGAACGAAGAGCTGGATATCGTCGTGCGCGAGGACGGATCATGGCTGGTGGATGGCAGCGTCACCGTCGAACGCCTGAAATCGGTGCTGGCGACGGACCAGACGCTGCCGGGCGAGGAAGAGAATGCCTTCAACACCCTGGGCGGCTTCGTGATGTATGTCCTGGGGCACATTCCGGCGCCGGCGGACAACTTCGAGGCGGCAGGTTTCCGCTTCGAGGTGATGGATATGGACAAGAATCGCGTGGACAAGGTGCTGGTGGCGCGCAGTGCTCCGCCCCGCCACGACGGGGAGCGCACGGCCGCGATGTGATGGGACGGGCACCGGGCCGCACTGGTTCGCCGGGGCCTCGATGCCGCCGTTGCGGGCAACGGCACACGCCTTATCCCACGCGCCGTCCGGGGGTGCCGGCGCGAAGTGATGCAGGGTTGCTCTGTGCTATTCTTCCCGCAGTTTCTTCCATATCCCCTTCAATGAGATCTGTATTGCTCCTGCTGCTGGTGCTGCCCGTTGGCGCGCTGGCCGACCAAGAAAGCGATTTCCAGGCCGCGCGCGCAGCGTTCAGCGCCGGCAATGCGGCGCGCCTGGAGCAGCTAGCGGAAAATCTCAGGCATTCGCCGCTGGAACCCTACGTGACCTCTTACCGCCTGCGCCTGGACTTGGGCACGCAAGCCAGCGCGCAGCTCAAGGCTTTCCTCGCGCGCGGCGAGGAAAGCCCCGTGGTCGACCAGGTCCGCGGCGAGTGGCTGAAGCATCTGGGCAGGCACGCCAACTGGGAGGCGTTCGCCGAGGAATATCCGCGCCTGGTGAACAGCGACACCGAACTGATCTGCTACGGCCTGCAGCTGCGCCAGCAGAGCGATGCGGCGGGCGCGCTGGCCGAGGCGCGCAAACTGTGGTTCCGCGGCGAGGCACAGCCGGACAGTTGCTCCCCGCTGTTCACGCAGGCGCTGAAACAGAACGTCATCACCGAGGCCGACGTCTGGCAGCGCATGCGTTTGGCGCTGGAAGGCGGCAACGTCTCGTTCGCGCGCCAGCTCATCGCCAACCTGCCCAAGGCGCAACAGTTCTCGGGAACGGAACTGAGCACGGCGGCGAGCAATCCGCGCCTCTATCTGGAAACGACCCGCTTCGAGAACGCCGGCGCCGGGCGACGCATGGCGGCCCTGTTCGCGCTGTTGCGGCTGTCGCGCCAATCGCAGCAGATCGCATACGCGCGCTGGGAAAAGATCGCCAATCATTTTTCCGAGGACGAGCAGCGCTATTTCTTCGGCTGGCTCGGCTTTGCCGGGGCGCAGGCGCACGACGAGCGCGCCCTGCTCTGGTATGCGGTGGCAGGCGACGCCGCACTGAATCCGCGCCAGCTGGAGTGGCGCGCGCGCGCCGCGCTGCGCGCGCAGAACTGGCACGAGGTGTGGGCCAGCATCGACGCCATGGCGCCGCAGGAGCTTCATGGCGCATGGCGCTACTGGAAGGCGCGCGCGCTGCGCGAGCTGGGGCGGCCGCTGGAGGCGGAAGCCCTGTTCGTCGAGTTGAGCACCGAGTACAACTACTACGGACAGTTGGCCGCCGAGGAACTGGGTGCGGCGCCGGGTTCGGGCATGATCTCGGCGCGTTACCGGGCCAGCGCGGCCGAAATCGAGGCCATCGAGGCCATGCCAGGCGTGCAGCGCACGCTGCTGCTGTACCGCATGGGCCTGCGTACCGAGGCCGCCAGAGAATGGGCATGGGCCACGCGCAAATTCAGCGATCACCAGCTGCTGGTCGCCGCCGAGGTGGCGCAGCGCAACGAGATGTACGACCGTTCCATCAGCGCCGCGGACCGCACCGTGCAGTTGCACGATTTCAATCTGCGCTATCCTGCGCCGTATCGCGAGGCGCTGCGGGAAGACGTGCGCAAGCACGGTCTGGAAGAGGCCTGGGTATACGGCCTGATGCGGCAGGAGAGCCGCTTCGCCAGCCAGGCGCGCTCCGACGTCGGCGCGGCGGGGCTGATGCAGATCATGCCGGCGACGGCGCACTGGGTCGCGCAGCGCATGGGCATGAAGGGTTACCGCAAGGGCCTCATCCACCAGCTCGACGTCAACATCAAGCTTGGCACCTATTACATGAAGAACGTCTCGACCATGTTCGACGACAATCCGGTGCTCGCCTCCGCCGCCTACAACGCCGGCCCGTCGCGCGCGCGCCAGTGGTGCGGCACGCGGCCGCTGGAGGGCGCGATCTATGTCGAGACCATCCCGTTCGACGAGACGCGCGACTATGTGCGGAAAGTGATGAGCAACACCGTCTATTATTCCAAGCTGTTCGGGCAGCCGACGCGCTCGCTCAAGCAGCGCCTCGGCACCATCGCCACCAGGACCGAGCAGAACCGGAAAGCGCAAAGTGACGAACGGTGACCCGAAAAATCCATCGCGTCCGCCCCCTCGCCCCAAGAAGGCTGGAAATGGCCCCGCACGTTCGCTCCCTCTCCCGCTTGCGGGAGAGGGTTGGGGAGAGGGTGTGTACGGGAGAGGGTTGGGGAGAAGGTATGTACGGGAGAGGGACTAATTGAATCATTCGCCTCTTAAAATCTACTGCGTCGGCGGCGCCGTGCGCGACCGGTTGCGTGGCCTGCCGGTGCAGGACCACGACTGGGTGGTGGTCGGCAGCACGCCGGAAGAGATGGAGCGCCGCGGCTTTCGTCCGGTGGGAGCAGACTTCCCCGTGTTCCTGCATCCCGAGACGCACGAGGAATACGCGCTGGCGCGCACCGAGCGCAAAGTGGCCGCGGGCTACAAAGGCTTCACCGTTTACGCATCACCCGATGTCACGCTTGAGCAGGACCTGCTGCGCCGCGACTTCACCGTAAACGCCATCGCCGAGGATGGCGAAGGCAATCTCATCGACCCCTACAACGGCCAGGCCGACTTGAAAGCGGGCATCCTGCGCCATGTCAGCGACGCCTTCGCCGAAGACCCGGTGCGCATCCTGCGCGGCGCGCGCTTCGCCGCGCGTTTCGGTTTCAGCTTCGCGCCGGAGACATTGGCATTGATGAAGACGATGGTGACGAACGGCGAGGTCGATGCGCTGGTCGCCGAGCGCGTGTGGCAGGAACTGGCGCGCGGCCTCATGGAAAAACATCCCTCACGTTTCTTCACCACACTGCGCGAGTGCTGTGCGCTGAAAAAGATCCTTCCGGAAGTGGACGCGCTGTTCGGCGTACCGCAACCCGCGCACTACCATCCCGAGATCGACTGCGGCGTGCACGTGATGATGGTGGTCGACGATACCGCCAAACATGACCGGCCATTGGAAGTGCGCTTCGCCGCACTCGGCCACGACCTCGGCAAGGCCACCACGCCGGAAGACACCCTGCCGCGCCACATCGGCCACGAGATGCGCAGCGTCGACCTGCTCAAGAATGTGTGCGAACGCCTGCGCGTGCCCGCCGAATGCCGCGACCTCGCGCTGCTGGTGGCGCAATACCACAGCCACGTGCACAAGGCGCGCGAACTGCGCGCCGACACCATCGTCAAAGTGTTCGACCGCTGCGACCTGTGGCGCAAACCGGAGCGCTTCGCCCAGATACTGCTCGCCTGCGAATCCGACGCGCACGGCCGCACCGGCCACGAGAACGACGCCTATCCGCAGTCCGCCTACATGATGGAATGCGCCAGCGCCGCGCGGGCGGTGAACGCCGGCGACATCGCCCGCGCCTGCGCCGACAAGAACCTCATCGCCGACAAGGTGCGCGAGGCGCGCATCGTGGCGGTGGAAGCGGTCATCAAGGGGCGATAGCCACCAATTGGAGTTGGGCATCATAGAAGATGAACGAGAAGAGCAAACCCAAATGGCCTTCGTCGCTGCCCGCGTTGGCGATTGCCTGGCTTCTTATTGCCGGGCTGCTCTTAATCCAGTTATGGCCAAATTTACCTCACATCACTACAGTGGATTCTCCTCGTTGCCTTCGCCGCCTCCTGCGTCGTCTGGTTCTTCGTCGTGCCGTACGCGCCGGA
>JBQGEN010000440.1:0-11713 GCA_052039615.1 Sideroxyarcus sp.
AAGATCTCGTTCTCTGGCTGCGAGGCCGATTGCGCGCAGTCGCTGCTGCACGATCTGGGCGTGATCGCGACGGTCAAGGACGGCCAGCCGGGATTCAGGATCAGGGCGGGCGGCGGTCTGGGGCACAAGCCGCGCGAAGCCATCGTGGTGGAGGAATGGATTGCCGAAAGCGAGTTGCTGTTCGCGATGGAAGCACTGGTGACGCTGCATAACAAGTACTCGGACCGCACCAAACGGGCCAAGTCGCGCATCAAGTTCCTGGTCGAGCGTTTCGGCGCGGAAGGATTTGTGGAGAAATATCGCGAGGAGTTCGGGCGCACCAAACAGGCGCTGGCGAACAAGCCTTATCCGCAAGGCGAGTGGCGCAAGCCGACGGGAACTGAATCTCCCGGTCAAGGCGCTCCGCGCAAGTTGTTCGCTCAGAAGCAAAGCGGATTATTCGTGTTCCCCATCGCACTGACCATCGGCGATGTGAAGGCAGTGCAACTGCGCGGCTTGGCGCAGGTGTTGCAGACGTTGGGATTGAACGAGGTGCATACCACGCAGGACCAGAATCTCGCGGTGCTCAATGTGCCGCAGGAGAAAGTGGCGACATTGCGTAACAGCATCGCGGCGTTCGGCTTGCATGAGCCGGTGATGGGCGACAGCGTGGTGGCTTGTCCCGGTTCTTCCACCTGCCGCCTGGGGCTGACGTCGAGCACGGTGTTGGGTCCGTTGCTGTCGGGCGGTGCAGCCGACCTGAACATCCGCGTGTCGGGCTGCCACAACGGTTGCGCGCAACCGGAGACCGGCGACATCGGCATCTACGGCGAGGCAAAACGCCTGCACGGGAAGCTGGTGCCGCACTACCAGATGTATTTCGCCGGCAAGGGCACTGCCGACGGTGCGCTGGCGCTGAAGGGGCCGTCGCTACCGGCTGCGCGCATCCGCAAGGCGGTGCGACGCGTGCAGGACGAACACCTGAAGAGCGGCGTGGCGAGCTTTTTCGACTGGGCGCGGCAGCAGCAGCCGGAGTATTTCAAGACGCTGCTGGCCGACCTGGCCGAGGTATCGGAAGGTGAGCTGCAGTCGGTGATGCACGACTTCGGTGACAAGAACGCCTTCCGCGTGCTGAACCTGGGCGGCGGCGAATGCGCGGGTGCATCGCAGGTGCTGATCGGCGCGAACTTCTTCGAGGCGGCGCACGAGCGCGAGTACCGCAACGCACTGGTGTTCCAGCGCAAGTACGTGGAGGCGGCGCAGTGCAACGAGTCGATCTTGCGCCTGCTCGGCTCCGGTGTGGCGCAGTTGCTGGGCGGTGCGCGGCAGGAAGACCTGGCGAAGCTGGCAGAGCAACTCAACCTGCTGGCGCCGGAAGAGATCGCCGCCGAGTTCGGGCGCGCGGCAGAAGAAGCTGCGGCGGATGAGGAAGTCGATGTGGATGCCGTGGCGTCCGCGAGCGCGAAAGTGGATGCATGGACGGTGAAGGTGGCGGAGTTCGCCACCGCGAAAGATGGACAACTTGACCTGAAGGAGGCACTGCCGAAATGAGTACAGAACTGAACAAGAAGATCGCCGCCACCCTCGCGATCCTGCAGCAGGCAGCGAGCGAATATTCCCCCGTGGCGTTCGCCAACAGTCTGGGTGCGGAAGACATGGTGCTGACCGACCTCATCGCCAAGCATCAGCCGGACATCGAGATGTTCAGTCTGGATACCGGCCGCCTGCCGAAAGAGACCTACGACCTGATCCAGGAGGTGAGTCAGCAGTACACGCTGCCGTTGCATGTCTATTTTCCCGACAGCAGGCTGGTCGAGGAATACGTGAGCAACAGCGGCATCAACGGCTTCTACGACAGCGTCGAGAGCCGCAAGGCCTGCTGCTTCGTGCGCAAGGTGGAACCTCTGCGCCGAGCCCTGAAGGGCAAGGGCGCGTGGATCACCGGCATGAGGCGCGACCAGGCGGTGACGCGCGGCACGCTGGAAGTTTCTGCGTTCGACAACGACAACGGGCTGCAAAAATTCAACCCGCTGCTGGAGTGGTCGCACAACGACGTGTGGGCGTACATCCGCAAGTACGACGTGCCCTACAACAGGTTGCACGACCAGTTCTACCCCAGCCTGGGTTGCGCGCCGTGCACACGTTCCATCTCGCCGGGCGAGGACATTCGCGCCGGGCGCTGGTGGTGGGAATCGCCCGAGAGCAAGGAGTGCGGGTTGCATGCGAGCAACACATCGCTCAAGGCGAGCCGCGATCGCATCATCGAGATCGCGTCGCTGGCAACCGAAAAACAGAAAGCAACAGCATAAGAAACGGAGTGATGAACATCATGAAACTGGTCGAGGATAACTTGCGCAAACATACTTTCACCCACCTGGACGCGCTGGAGAGCGAATCCATCCACATCATGCGCGAGGTGGCGGCGGAGTGCAGGAACCCGGCGCTGCTGTTCTCCGGTGGCAAGGATTCCATCGTCATGCTGCGCCTGGCAGAGAAGGCGTTTCGTCCGGCGAAGTTCCCGTTCCCGCTGGTGCATATCGACACCGAGCACAACTTTCCTGAGGTGATCGAATGCCGCGACAAGCTGGCGGCCGATCTGGGCGAGCGGCTCATCGTGCGCTCGCTGGAAGACTCCATCAAGCGCGGCAGCATCGTCATCAAGGACGAGAGCAAGCCGCGCAACCCGTACCAGTCGGTGACGCTGCTGGAGACCATCGCCGAGTTC
This sequence comes from Sideroxyarcus sp., assembly GCA_052039615.1. Taxonomy (GTDB): domain Bacteria; phylum Pseudomonadota; class Gammaproteobacteria; order Burkholderiales; family Gallionellaceae; genus Sideroxyarcus. Next base: position 2,705 of record JBQGEN010000440.1, read on the forward strand.
GGCTTCGATGCCTGTCTGGGCGGTGCGCGGCGCGACGAGGAAAAGGCGCGTGCCAAGGAACGCATTTTCTCGTTCCGCGACGAGTTCGGCCAGTGGGATCCGAAGAACCAACGCCCGGAGCTGTGGGACGTGTACAACACCCGCGTCCATGCGGGCGAGAACATTCGCGTGTTTCCGATCAGCAACTGGACCGAGATGGACATCTGGGAATATATAGGGCGCGAGGAGCTGCACATTCCCGATATCTACTTTGCCCATGAACGCGAAGTGATCCGCCGCGGCGGCAACGTGATCCCGGTGTCGCACCTGGTGCAGCCCAAGCCGGGCGAAAAGGTGGAGATCGCCACCGTGCGCTTCCGCACCGTGGGCGACATGACCTGTACCGCACCGGTGGAGTCCACCGCGCGCACGGTGGAGCAGGTCATCGCGGAGACTGCGACCACGCGCATCACCGAACGCGGCGCGACGCGCATGGACGACCAGACGTCGGATGCGTCGATGGAGCTGCGCAAGAAGGAAGGCTACTTCTGATTGGACTAAAAAGCCGTTCGCCCTGAGTCTGTCGAACGGTGAATGTTCGACAGGCTCGGCAAAAACGGAGCCGGTTATTGAACTTGGGGAAATCGATATATATGAACACCAATACACAACTATTACGCTTCATCACCGCCGGCTCCGTCGACGACGGCAAGAGCACGCTGATCGGGCGCCTGCTGCACGACTCGAAATCCATTTTCGAAGACCAGTTCTCGGCCATCTCGAAAACCAGCGAGAAGCGCGGCATGGCGGCAGTCGATCTGTCGCTGCTCACCGACGGCCTGCAGGCTGAGCGCGAGCAGGGCATCACCATCGATGTGGCCTACCGCTACTTTGCCACGCCGAAGCGCAAGTTCATCATCGGCGACACGCCGGGGCATGAACAGTACACGCGCAATATGGTGACGGCGGCCTCTACCGCCAACCTGGTCGTCATTCTGGTCGATGCGCGCAAGGGCGTGCTGACGCAGACGCGCCGCCATACTTACCTTGCCAGTCTGGTCGGCGTGCCGCATGTGGTGCTGGCGGTGAACAAGATGGACATGGTCGATTACTCCAAACAGCGCTTCGAGGAGATCGTCGGCGAGTACCGGAAATTCGCAGCGCAACTGAACCTGCACGACGTGCACTGCATCCCGCTGTCCGCGCTGAACGGCGACATGGTGGTGGATCGCGGCGAAAGTCTGGATTGGTACATCGGCCCCACTCTCATGGAATTGCTGGAGAACGTCGTGATCGACCATGACGTGAACACCAGCGATTTCCGCTTCCCGGTGCAATGGGTGTGCCGCCCGCAGAGCGAGGAGTATCACGATTTCAGGGGCTTTTCCGGCCGCATCGAGGCGGGCGAAGTCTCGGTGGGCGACGAGGTCACCATCCTGCCATCCGGTCGCACCACGACGGTCAAGGAGATCGTCACTTACGATGGCAAGCTGGCAGCCGCCTTCGCGCCGCAGTCGGTGACCATCACACTTGCGGACGAGATCGACATCTCGCGGGGCGACATGCTGGTCAAGACCAGCGCGCATCCGCCCAAGGTGGAGAGGGAGTTCGAGGCCACGCTGTGCTGGCTGTCCGAGGCGCCGCTGGACAAGAGCCGCAAATATCTGGTCAAGCACACCACGCGCACCGCGAAGTGCCTGTTCTCGCGCCTGGACTTCCGCGTGGACGTGAACACGCTGGAGCAGCACGCGGCGGACAAGCTGCACATGAACGACATCGCGCGCGTGGCGCTCAAGATCCAGCAGCCACTGGTGTTCGACAGCTACGAGATCGACCGGGCGACGGGCAGCTTCATTGTCATCGACGAGGCAAGCAACAATACGGTGGCGGCCGGCATGATCGCGTAGGAGGCCCCGCTACTGCGCGGTTCGATTCGCCCGCAAGGGGTCTCCGCGCGCCCTGCATTCGAACCGCTCGCGGTTTTCGAGGCTTCCATTGGAGTGCAGGGGCACGCCTGTGGTATCTTTCTCCCTACCCGAGTCGGATGCCCGTTTGAAGCTATGAGCCTGCTTTCATTGATCGCCGCGTTGCTGCTGGAACAAGTTCACCCGCTGTCTTCGCGCAAGTACCTGTACGCCTGGCTTTCGGGCTATGTGGAGTTCTTCCAGCGCAACTTCAACGCGGGCGAGCGCTCGCAGGGTCGTATCGCATGGTTGCTCGCCATGGCGGCGCCGCTGGTGCTGGTCGTCTTCGTGCATTGCGTGCTGCTGACTGCGCACCCCGTCTTTGCCTGGGCGTTCAGCGTGCTGGTGCTCTACCTCACCATGGGCTTCCGCCAGTTCAGCCACTATTACACCGACATCCACCAGGCGCTGCGCGACAACCAGCTGGAAACGGCGCGCGACCTGCTGGGCGAGTGGCAGGGCAAATCCTGCCGCGAACTGAGCCGCGCGGAAGTGGCACGCATCGCCATCGAGCAAGCGCTGCTGTGTACGCACCGCAACGTGTTCGGCGTGGTGTTCTGGTTCGTCATCTTCATGATGCTGGGCCTGGGGCCGATCGGAGCCATCCTGTATCGTCTGACGCTGTTCCTGAACAAGCGCTGGGGCGCGCAGGACCAGGCCGAGTTCGGCAATTTCGGTGTCTTCGCCCGCCAGGCCTATCACCTCATGGAATGGCTGCCGCTGCGTTTTACCGCCAGCACCTTCGCCATCGTCGGCAACTTCGAGGATACCGCCTACTGCTGGCGCACCCAGGCCGACAGCTGGCCGGATCCCGAGGCCGGCATCATCCTCGCCAGCGGTGCGGGCGCGCTCGGAGTGAGACTGGGGCAGACCATCGTGCAGGACGATCAACCCGTGTTCCGTCCCGAGATCGGCATGGAAGACGAGGCCGATACCGACTACATGCAAAGCGCGATCGGTCTGGTCTGGCGTGCCATGGTGTTCTGGCTGATCATGTTGTTGCTGCTGACCGGGGCGAATCTGCTGGGCTGATGCGCGCCGCCGGTTCGTTGTCGGCGTCTTGACGCAAGAGCAGACTGCCGTTTGCGGGCCGCCGCGCGAAGGCCTTGCGTCGCGGCGGAAGAGAAGGAGGAATAGCCGGTGTTGCCCGCCCTGATCCTTGCCGCAGCTATCGCCAGCGCCGTTCCCGCCCAGCCGGATGCGCTGGATGACGCCATCCGCCATTTTCGCAGCGTCGAAACCTACCGCGTCACCATCCGCTCCGCGCATGACGATGGCGAGGAACATATCCGCTATTACTATCGGAAACCCGGCTTCGTGCGCATGGAATTCATCCGCCCGCACGCGGGTGCGGTGATGATCTATAGCCCCGACACCAAGCGCGTGCGCCTGTGGCCCTTTGGCGCGGGCAATTTCCCCGAACTCAGTCTGCGCCCCGAGAACTCGATCATCCGCAGCCTGAGCGGCATGCGCGTGGACCACTCCGATGTCGGCACCCTGTTCGAGAACATCCGCACCCTGCGCGAGCAAGGCAGCACCCGGATGCTGAGCGAAGAGACTGCGGATGGGCGGACGATCCTGCATTTCAAGGTGACCGGGGCGGAAGGGGTGGCCGTTGCCGGCGTGCATAGCAGCGAACTGTGGCTGGATGCGGTGACCCGGTTTCCGATCAAGGTGATCAGTCGCGACGTTCACGATGCTATCATCGAGACCGTCGTGATGGAAGGGCTGGAGATCAACGGCGAGCTGCCGGAAAGCCTGTTCGATCCCCGGTGATCCAGGGGGCGACGCTAGTGCGCCGTGATCTGCTGAAACAGCCTCAATCTCCGCTCGTCTATCTTGCCCTCGGCCGTCGCCTTGCGTATCGCGCAGTCCGGCTCGTGCGAATGGCTGCAGTTGGCGAAACGGCAAAGGCCGAGATAGGGCAGGAACTCGGGGAAGTTTCTTTCTATGGCCGCGAAATCCAGATGATGCAGGCCGAACAGCTGCACGCCGGGGCAGTCGATCAGGTGGCTGTCGGCGTCGAGGTGGTATAGCCTGGCGTGGGTGGTGGTGTGCTTGCCGGAATCGAGCACGGTGGAGATCTCGCGCGTGGCGGCCTGCGCTTCCGGAATCACGGCATTGATGAGCGTGGATTTCCCCATGCCGCTTTGTCCGACCAGCACGCTGGTGTGGCCGTGCAGATACGGCAGCAGCGGCGCCGCATCCTGTTTGGCGGACAGCTCCAGCACGCGGTAGCCGATCTTCACATAGGGGGCGAGCTGCGCGCGCGCAGCCGCGACCTGCGGCAGATCGCACTTGTTCAGCACGATGAGGATGTCCAGATTCTGGTCGTGACCGGCCAGCAGGCAGCGCGCCAGCAACTCGTCGTTGAACGAGGGTTCGGTGGCGACGACGACGATGAGCTGGGTGACGTTGGCCGCGATGATCTTTTGCCTGAAGGCATCGGAGCGGTACAGCAGCGTGGAGCGCGGCACGATTCTTTCAATGACGGCCGAGCCTGTCCTGAGCGTAGTCGAAGGAGCGCTGGTGCGCTCTATCTCGACAGTGTCGCCGCAGGCGACCTCGCTCTTCTTGCCGCGCGGCACGCATTCCAGAATCTCGCCACCGGGCAGTTCCGCCAGATAATGGCGCCCATAGGCGGCGATGATGAGTCCTGTGAGTTTCAAACCGGAATATCCATCAGGCAAGATTATGAGAGCCGTTCATAGTCTGTCGAACCATGAATGGCCCTTCGACAAGCTCAGGGCGAGCGGCAATGGAGTTCCGCTTCAAATCTTGAACAATGCATCCACTTTCGCGGCGCAGATGAAATCGTTTTCGGACAGCCCGTCGATGGCATGGGTGGAGTACTCCACGCGGCATTTGTTGTAGCTCACCGTCAGGTCGGGGTGGTGGTCTTCGCGGTGCGTCATCCAGGCCACCGCGTTGACGAAGGCGATGGTCTGGTAATAGTCCTTGAACGCGAAGGTCTTGCTGATGAGCTTGTCGCCCAGAGTCCAGCCGTCGAGCTGCTTGAGCATTTCCTTTGATTCATCCTGCGTCAGCGGCGGCACGCCGCCTTCGCAGGGTTTGCAGTTCTTGTTGGTCAGGTCGCAGACAATAGCCATGTTAGCCTCACTTGAAGTGATAGTAGGTCTGGTTGAGATAGGCGGCGAGGTCCTGCTTCTCCTGCTCGGTGAGCATCGAGCCGATGGCGCCGGAACAGCGCTCCATCTGCTCGATTAGATTCGCGGGGCTGTTCACCGTGCGGTCCGGGCGGGTGTAGATGGCGTTGCCGTCGCCGCCGACCTTGCCCTTGTGGCAGCTGTTGCAGTCATACGATGCGAACAGTTTCTTGCCGTTTTCGGCATTGCCGTTGGCGAAAGGGGCGGCGTGTGCGGCGCCGGCGACGAGGAACAGCAGAAAAAACAGTTTTTTCATTTTGGCTCTCCTGGTTTTTGCAGATGGGCGATGCGGATCGGCGCCGGGGGGTGCGACTCGTAGAAGGTAGCGTACACCGGATCGGGCGTCAGTGTCTTGGCATTGTCCTGGTACAGCTTGACCAGGGCGTTCACCAGTTCGTGCGCGTCGGTCTGCTGCGCCGCGTAGGCGTCGGCTTCGAACTCGTGCTTGCGCGAGTAGGCCGCGGCGAGGGGGTGCAGCAGGAAGGTGAACACCGGCAGCGCCAGGAAGAACAGCAGCAGCGCCAGCGCGGTGCTCTGCGTGGTGACGCCCAGCCCTTGATAGAACCAGCCGGCATGCAGCAGCTGCGCCAGCCCCCACAGGAAGCCCAGGCTGACGGCAAAGGTGAGGGCAATGCGCTTGAGCACATGGCGGCGCTTGAAGTGTCCCAGCTCGTGCGCCAGCACGGCGTCGATCTCGCCCGGGGTGAGGCGCTGCAGCAGCGTGTCGAAGAACACGATGCGCTTGGTCTTGCCGAAGCCGGTGAAATAGGCGTTGCCGTGCGTGCTGCGCTTGCTGCCGTCCATCACGAACAGGCCGCTCGCCGCGAAGCCGCATTTCTTGAGCAGCGCCTCGATGCGCATCTTCTGCGCCTCGTCCTGCAGTGGCTCGAACTTGTTGAACAGCGGCGCGATGTAGCTGGGGTAGATGAACAGCAGCAGCAGGTTGAACACCACCCACACGCCCCACACATACAGCCACCACAGGGCGCCCATCGCGGACATCAACCACAGTACGCCGAACAGCAGCGGCAGGCCGAGTGCGGCGCCGAGCAGCAGCCCCTTGAGCGCGTCGAGCAGATAGAGCTTGAGCGTCATCTTGTTGAAGCCGAAGCGCGCCTCGATGCCGAAGGTGCGATAGAGGTCGAAGGGCGACTCCAGCAGCGACTGCAGCAGCAGTACCGCGACGATGACGGCCGTGCCCTGCACCAGCGCGCCGTCGAAGGCGGCGATCGACCAGTCGCTAAGCCACTGGATACCGCCGCCCAGCGTGAAGGCCAGCAGCAACAGGGCCTCGACCAGGACGGTGACGACGCCGAACCGCACCAGCGTGCGGGTGTAGTCGGCGGCTTTCTGGTGTGCGGCGAGGGCCACCTTCTCGCGGAAAGCGGCGGGCACCTCGCCGCGATGCAGGGCGACATGGTCGAGCTGGCGGTATGCCAGCCAGAGTTTGATGACCGTGTTGGACACGAGTGCGGCGACGAAGAGAGCGGAGAATTGGGATGCGGTCATGGTCGTTGGATTGCGTGGCGTGGCTGTGCGACAATGCGCGACACCTCTAATGGAACTGCGGCAGATTATGGCACAAAACCAAAACAACCTCGTCTGGATAGACATGGAGATGACGGGGCTTTTACCGGATACCGACCGCATCATCGAAGTCGCGCTGGTCATCACCGACGCTGAGCTGAACACCGTCGCCGAAGCGCCCGTGCTGGTGGTGCACCAGCCGGACAGCGTGCTCGATGGCATGGACAACTGGAACAAATCTACCCACGGCAAATCCGGCTTGATCGACAAGGTCAAGGCATCCACGCTGGACGATGCGACCGTGGAAGCGCAGATGCTGGAGTTCCTCAAGGAATACGTACCGATCCGCACCTCGCCGATGTGCGGCAATTCCATCTGCCAGGACCGCCGCTTCCTTGCGCGCTGGATGCCGAAGCTGGAGGAGTACTTCCACTACCGCAACCTGGACGTGAGTACGCTCAAGGAGCTGGCAAAACGCTGGAAACCGGAGGTCGCCAGCGGTATCAAGAAGCACGGCAAGCACGAGGCGCTGGCGGACATCTATGAGTCCATCGCCGAGATGAAGCATTACCGCGAGCATTTCATCAAGCTGTAAATAAAGTCCGGCGGCTGGCGCTGACCGGACAGGGGAGGGGGAGATGAACGCCTTGATCACAGGCTGGCGCGCCATCGGCGTGCAGGAGAAGCTGCACATCCTGATTCAGGGTGCGCTCATCATCCTGTTCTTCGTTCTGATGGAATGGGTGCTTGGCCGCTTCGAGGTGCAGATCGAGCGCGCCGCCGAAACGCGCGCCGAAGAGACCGCCAACGGCCTGATCAACGGCATGAACATGCTGATGCTCACCGGCAAGATATCCGATCCCGAGAACCGCAAGTTGCTGCTGAGCAAGATGTCGCAATCGCGCGGCGTCGTCGAGTTGCGCATCGTGCGCGGTCGCGCGGTCGTCGAGCAGTTTGGGCCGGGCCTGCCGGACGAGGCTCCGGCGGACGAGCTGGATCGCGAGGTGCTGCGCAGCGGCAAGACGCTGTTCCGCAAGGTGATTTCCAATGACGGGCGCCCGGCCCTGCGCGTGGTGGTGCCGTTCATTGCCAAGCAGGATTTCCGCGGCACCAATTGCCTGCAGTGCCATGTCACCGAGGCCGGCAGCGTCAACGGCGCGGCCAGCGTGACCATCGACCTTTCCGAGGAGCAGGCGCAGCTGGCGGAGATCGAGGATTGGCTGTGGATCGGGCATGCCGCGCTGCAGGTGCTGCTGCTGATCCTCATTTCGCTGTTCGTGCGCGTGGTGGTGGTGCGCAACATCACGCTGCCGGTAAAGAAACTGCATGACGCGATGGCGGAGACCCAGCGCGACATGAACCTGTCGCGGCGCGCCGACGTCGACGAGAACAATCCCGACATCGGCGAGATGGCGCGGAATTTCAACGTTCTCGTCGAAAAGCTGGAGCACGCCAACGAGCGCCTGCAGCTGTTCGTCAAGATGTTCGACAACAGCGGCGAAGCCATCGTCATTACCGATGCGCAGCGCCGCATCATCGCCGTGAATCCGGCGTTCTACAAGATCACCAAGTACACCGAAGAGGAGGTCATCGGTAGTGATCCCAGAATGCTGAGTTCCGGGCGGCACGATGCGAAGTTTTACCAGGCGATGTGGCGTTCCATCGACGAAACCGGCATGTGGCAAGGCGAAATATGGAACCGGCGCAAGGACGGCGAGATCTATCCGGAGTGGCTGTCCATCGGCACGGTGAAGAACGCTCACAACGAGATCATCAACTACATCGCGGTGTTTTCCGACATCACCAAGCGCAAGGAGGCCGAGGCGCGCATCGAGCATCTGGCGCACTACGATTCGCTGACGCACCTGCCGAATCGCGCCTTGTTTTCGGACCGGCTGCAGCACGCGCTGCAGGCCGCAATGCGTAACAAAAAGAAGAGCGCCCTGCTGTTTCTCGACCTGGACCGGTTCAAGTCCGTCAACGACACGCTGGGGCACCTGGCCGGAGATCTGCTGCTGCAGTCGGTCGCCAAACGGCTTAAGTCCTGCGTGCGCGAATCCGACACCATCTGCCGCCAGGGCGGCGACGAGTTCATGATCCTGCTGGCGGAAATAAGTGGGGCGGCCGACGCCGAGACGGTCGCGCGCAAGATCGTGAATGCGATGCGGGAGCCCTACCGGATCGGCGACCGGGAACTGGTCGTCACCTTCAGCATCGGTATCAGCATCAGCCCGGACGATGCGACGGACGACGAGACCCTGATCAAACAGGCCGACGACGCCATGTACCGCGCCACGGAAAGCGGCCGCAACACCTACAAGTTCTTCGCCGGCACCTGAACCGGACCGGGACTCAGCCCGGCGCCAGCGGCT
>JBQGEN010000441.1:0-4072 GCA_052039615.1 Sideroxyarcus sp.
TTGTTGCGCGATCCGCTCGATAAGCTGGTGTCGTTTGAATACAATGTCAGCGGCAGCTGGGCCGATCCGAAGGTGGAGAAGGTCGGTCAGACCCAACCCCAGCCCGTGCCGGGCGGCGACGAATGATTTTGCAACAGTGCAGTATCCGAACAACCCAAACCAGGAAAACGATCGATTTATGTCCTCCCTCGACAACACCCAGACCCGCATCGCCGCACAACTCAATGCCTTCAAGGTGGCCGCCATCCAGATGGCTTCCGGCCCGAACGTCGAGGGCAATCTGAGCGAGGCGCGCCGGCTGGTCGCCAAGGCGGCGGAGCAGGGCGCGAAGCTGGTGGTACTGCCGGAGTTCTTCGCCATCATGGGCATGAATGAACAGGACAAGGTGAAGGTGCGCGAACAGGCGGGGCAAGGTCCGATCCAGCAGTTTATGAGCGAGACGGCGCGCCGCCACAAGATCTGGCTGATGGGCTCGCTGCCGCTGGCGGCGACTGCGCCGGACAAGGTGCGCAACAGCCTGCTGGCGTTCGACGAGACCGGCACACAGGTCGCGCGCTACGACAAGATCCACCTGTTCAACCTGACGCTGGGCAACGAGAGTTACAACGAGGCGCAGACCATCGAGCCGGGCGACAAAGTCGTGGTGGTGGACAGCCCGTTCGGCCGCATCGGCTTGGCTGTGTGCTACGACCTGCGCTTCCCCGAACTGTTCCGCGCCATGAAGGACGTGGACATCATCGTGCTGCCTTCCGCCTTCACCGCGACCACCGGCAAGGTGCACTGGGAACCGCTGGTGCGCGCGCGCGCCATCGAGAACCTGTCCTATGTCATCGCCGCGGCGCAAGGCGGCTACCATGTGAGCGGACGCGAGACGCACGGCCACAGCATGATCGTCGATCCGTGGGGTCGTGTCATGGACGAGCTGCAGCGCGGTTCCGGCGTGGTCATCGCGGACGTCAACCCGAGCCACCAGGCCAGCCTGCGCAAGAGCCTGCCGGCCCTGTCGCATCGCACCATCGCCTGTTCCTGCTGCAACAAGGCATGAGCAACGCTTCCCTGTTGCTGGCGGAAAAGGCGCTCCTCGCCGCGCACGGTCTGCAGCCGCGCCAGCTGGAGCAGGTGTTCGGCCGGATGCTGACGCACCGCGTCGATTATGCCGACCTCTATTTCCAGTACAGCCGCGCCGAGAGCTGGTCGCTGGAAGAGGGCATCGTCAAATCCGGCAGCTTCAGCATCGACCAGGGGGTCGGCGTGCGCGCGGTGAGCGGCGAAAAGACCGCCTTCGCCTATTCCGACGACATCAGTCTGGGTGCGCTGGAAGAAGCGGCGCAAGCCACGCGCGCCATCGCGCGCTTGGGCGGCGGGCGGAAACCGGTCCACCTGCACGTGGGCAAGGCCCACGAACTCTATTTGCCGCACGACCCCATTGCCACCCTCAAGGCCGACGACAAGGTCGCCCTGCTGGAGCGGCTGGAGCGCTATGCGCGCGCGCTCGATCCGCGCGTCACGCAAGTGATGGCGAACCTGGCCGGCGAATACGACGTGGTGCTGGTGGCGCGCAGCGACGGCCTGCTCAATGCCGACATCCGCCCGCTGGTGCGCCTGTCGCTGCAAGTGATCGTCGAGAGCAACGGCCGCCGCGAGCAGGGCTCGGCCGGCGGCGGCGGGCGTTGCGGCTACGACTATTTCAGCGACGAGATGCTGCAGCGTTATGCCAGGGAAGCCGTGCATCAGGCGACCGTGGCGCTGGATGCGCGCCCCGCGCCGGCCGGCAGCATGACCGTGGTGCTGGGTTCGGGCTGGCCGGGCATCCTCCTGCACGAAGCGGTGGGGCACGGGCTGGAAGGCGACTTCAACCGCAAGGGCAGCTCGGCGTTCTCGGGGCGCGTCGGCGAGCAGGTCGCGGCCAAGGGCGTCACCGTGGTGGACGACGGCACCATCAAGGACCGGCGCGGTTCGCTCAACATGGATGACGAGGGCAACCCCACGCAGCGCACCGTGCTGATCGAGGACGGCATCCTGCGCGGCTACTTGCAGGACACGCTGAACGCGCGCCTGATGGGCGTGCCGGTGACCGGCAACGCGCGGCGCGAGTCGTTCGCCCACCTGCCCATCCCGCGCATGACCAACACCATGATGCTCAACGGCGACAAGACGCGCGACGAGATCATCGCCTCCGTCAAGCACGGCCTGTATGCGGCCAACTTCGGTGGCGGTCAGGTGGACATCACAAGCGGCAAGTTCGTGTTCTCCACCACCGAGGCCTACATGATCGAGGACGGCAAGATCACCTATCCGGTCAAGGGCGCCACGCTGATCGGCAACGGCCCCGAGGCGCTCACGCGCGTCAGCATGATAGGCAACGACCTCGCGCTCGATCCCGGCGTCGGCACCTGCGGCAAGGAAGGGCAGAGCGTGCCGGTGGGAGTCGGCCAGCCGACGGTGAGGATAGACGGATTGACGGTGGGCGGGACGGGCTGACGACCGGCCACACCCGAACGATGGGTGCGCTGGCGCCCCATCCTGCTGCGCTGCCTAGTGGTTATCCGCCTGCTGCATCGCAATGTGCCGCGCCGTGACATAGTCGCGGATGTTCACATGACTGACGAACCATTCGGCCAGTTCATTCTCCAAGTAATCCTGCAGCATCTTCCTGTCGCGTCCCGCATGCCACTGCGCGATGCGTTGCGCCAGCTTGTCCAGCGCGTGGTCGTGATGTTTCTTGTGCGCCGCGGTGGCATGGAAGTTCGTGGCCAGCATGGCCTGTTCCTCGGCGGCGAACTGTTGCTGCATGGTTTGCAGCAGGCGGTCCAGTTGCGCGTCGATCTCCGCTTCCGGGGCGCGGTCGTCGAGCAGGTCGAGCAGCGCCGTGTGCTGCGTGACGAAGGCGGTAAGGTCGAACAGGCGCGTGGCGTCGATACGATTCGGGTCTGGCGTGTTCATCGTTTCTGCTCCTGTGCTGTCCGGATGTGTCCGGCGGTTACGAAATCCATGGTGCTGACATGGCTGGCGAACCAGTCGCCCACGGTTCTTTCCAGCCAATCGCGTAGCGCGGCGGCATCGCGCCCCTGTTTCCAGTCGCCGATGCGGGCCTGCATGTCGTCCAGCACGCGCTCGTGTTCGCCTTTGTGCACGGGGTAGGGCGGGAACCGGGTTTCCTGCATCAGGCGCTCTTCCTCGGCAAAATGGCGGCGGGTGTGGGCCAGCAACTCGTCGAGCAGGGTATCCACTACCGCGTCAGGGGCTTGGCTGGACAACAGGCCGAGCAGCTTGTCGCGCAAGGCGCCGAATTCGGCATGGTCGCGGTTCATGAAGTCGAGGGCGACCTGGGGGTAGTTCAGCATGCGTTTTCCTTGTGTGCGGTGGGTCTCGGCGGGGCATCTCACGGTATAATCCGCGGTCTATGCAGATTCTACGCGGACTCTATTCTAACGACACCCGGGCGGTTGCGGTCACCATCGGCAACTTCGACGGGGTGCATCTCGGTCATCAGGCGTTGTTGAGGGAATTACGCGCGGCGGCGCAGCCGCGCGGCCTGCAGACGGCAGTGGTGATTTTCGAGCCGCATCCGCGCGAGTTCTTCACGCCGCGGCAGGCGCCGGCGCGGCTGACCAGCCTGCGCGAGAAGCTGGAGCTGTTCCGCGTCATGGGCGTGGATCGCGTGCATATCTGCCGCTTCGATGCGCGGTTCGCGCAAAAGACTGCGAACGATTTCATCCACGCGCTGCACGAGAAGCTGCATGCGAAGTTCGTGCTGATCGGCGACGATTTCCGCTTCGGCAGCGGGCGCGCGGGCGATTTTGCGCTGGTGCAGAAGATAGGCGCCGAGCGCGGTTTCGATGTCGCGGCGGTACACAGCGTGCTGCACGACGGCGTGCGCATCTCCAGCACCGCGATCCGCACGGCGCTGGCGGCCGGGCAGATCCGCGTGGCGAAGGAATATCTGGGCCGCCCCTACAGCATCAGCGGGCGTGTGGTGCATGGCGATGCCACGGGGCGCAAGCTGGGCTATCCCACGGCGAACATCCAGATGAAACACAACCTGCCGCCGCTCAAGGGCGTGTATGTGGTG
>JBQGEN010000442.1:0-2252 GCA_052039615.1 Sideroxyarcus sp.
ACTCTGTACAGATTAAAAAGATCGACTCAATGTGTTAGCTCTCGCTCGAGGTCAGACTAAGACATCGAAAGGCAGCGTCCCTCTTAAAAAGAGGTTAAGTTCTTGTTAACGAAGCTTCGCTAGCATTTAGGAAAGCCCAAGAAAATCGGTCTACGAATATTGACTTCGCATTCGGCTTTGCATAGGTAACCAGTGTTAGCTATTTTTCGAGCGGAGGATAACTATGGGACAGACGGTGACTTTCAAGCGGCCCGATGGGAAAGATTGTAACGGCTATCTCGCCAGTCCGGCGGGCGGCGATAAAGCCCCTGGTGTAATCGTCATCCAGGAATGGTGGGGCCTGAACGATCAGATCAAAGGCGTGGCGGAACGGCTCGCAGCTCTCGGCTACCGCGCGTTGGTTCCTGACCTCTACAAGGGCAAGCTCGCCCTCGACGCCGCCGAGGCCAAGCATATGATGACCAACCTGAATTTCGGTGACGCAGCGACTCAGGATGTTCGCGGGGCGGCTCAGCATCTCAAGGAAGCAAGCGCCAAAGTCGGCGTGGTCGGTTTCTGTATGGGCGGAGCGTTGACCGTGCTGGCGGCGCTTTATGTCAAAGAAGTGAACGCGTGCTCTTCCTGGTATGGTTTTCCACCCGAGCAAGCCGGCGACGTCAAGACCATCACCGTGCCGCTTCAACTTCATCTCGCGGAAAAGGACGCCTCCTTTAGTCCCGACGGAGCGCGGGCCCTGGAAGCTAAGCTGAAAGAAGGCAAAGTGCCGTTCGAATCCTACTGGTATGACGCCGGCCACGCCTTCGGCAACGAAACAGGTGGAAATTACAACGCCCAATGCGCCAAGCAGGCTTGGGACCGCACCACCGAGTTCTTCGCGAAACATCTAAAGTAAAAACCATCCTTACTAGGCCGGTCGAAGCCGTCGATTCCGACTGTTCTTCCTGGCTACGGGCTGACATCTCACTCATATCTAAATGGCCCTCAACCTCAAAGAGATTAAGCGTCACGCGAAAGAATACGTGGAGATTGAAGCCCATACGACTGTATTAGGTGTCCGTTTTGTAAAACGTTATCGGCTCTTTGGCAGGGAAGATCTAGTTCTTATGGCTCGCACTACGGACAAGAAGGATCCTAATTGGTGGGTCATCGGCGGCTCGACCCCGATGAATCTCTACAGCACGAGAATGTTTCCTGAGGCTGATATCGCCTACTCACTTCATCACGGTCTGATGCTGCGCATGGCGGATCGAAACTATAACGAGTCGAAGACCGCGCCCGAAGAAATTGGGTATGATGCGTTTATTTCTCATGCGACGGAAGATAAGGAGAAAGTGGTTAAACCCCTGAAGAAGTGGGTGCGAAGCCCGATTGCATCGTGGTAAACACGCACAACCTACCAGCGTCAAACTCAACCTTCTCCCACTTGTTGATCTATCACTAACGCAACGCTCGGCACAGCAGCGCCACTTTACAATTCGCATAGCCGCAACGTAGGTGCGGCTACGCGGTTTAGTCCAACACCGTTTTATCCCCTCGGCTTCTATACGAATTCACCAGCACTTGATTGATTCCAGGCTTTGAGGGATAAAACGCTATACGTTGGGCAGACAAGAGGCCAGCGGATCAGTTTTCGGCCGGCCGAACGGATCAGGATCGAGCGGCCCCAACAGCAAGAGGGAACTCGTGGCACTCGTCGTTCTTCTGAGAGGGGTCAACGTCGGTGGTCACAGGACCTTCCGACCTACCACGGTCACCACACAACTGAAGCACCTCGATGCGGTCAACATCGGCGCGGCGGGCACCTTCGTGATCCGGCAGCCGGTCACCCGGGCGCAACTCCGCGCCGAATTGGTGTCCAGGCTTCCGTTTAATGCGGAGATCATGATCTGCGAGGGTCGCGAGATTGTCAGGTTGATGTCTCAGAATCATTTCGGGGACCAGCGCATGCGACCCAACATCGTACGCTTCGTGAGCGTCTTGTCCCGAGGCCCCCGCTCGGCGCCGTCGATGCCCATGAGCTTTCCTTCCCGCGGCAGGTGGCTGCTGAGAATCCTCGCGAGGGACAACCGGTTCGTCTTCGGTGTGTACCGGCGCCACATGAAGGTCATCAGCTACCTTGGCACGCTCGACCGGCTCTTCGGGGTCCCGGTCACCACGCGCAACTGGAATACCATCACCGCGATCGCCAGGGTGCTCGATGGTGGAGGGACCTGATCGGCCGGCGCTGAGACCGCGGACACCGGCCCGGGCGC
>JBQGEN010000443.1:0-1787 GCA_052039615.1 Sideroxyarcus sp.
TCCCCCGACTCTGCCTCAGCGGCCCCGTTGACGGTCTTGCTCTAACTGCCGGTGGTAGCGGTCAAGCGTCGCCTGTACAGGCTGACCTTCGTAGACGATCTCCCGAAACGCGCCCGTCACGGCGCGGTCGAGTTGCGCCCAATAACCCACGTGCGGCCGCGGCTGCGCCTGCTCGAGGGCCTCCTGGACGGCGGCAAAATACGGCGCCTGCCAGGCCTGCACCCCGCCGTAGGCGTCGTGGCGAAATGATGGCCAGCCAAGGCTCGACACCAACATCTCCTGCACGGGCCTGGACATGAAGTATTGCATCAATGCCAGGGCCAGCTCCCGTTGGTGCGTCCCTTTGGGGATGCCGATCACCTCCCCGCCCAAGACATGCGCCTCGCGCACTGGGCCACGCCAGCCGTGGTAGGCTTGGATCTGTGTCTTGCCGGCCTCTTGCACCAGGAGATGGATGCCGAAGGGCCAGTTGCGCGCCAGATAGACCGACTCCGTGGCGAGAAAGGCATTCGTCGTGTTCCAATCGGCCCGCCGTGTTTCCGGGGCCAGATAGGGTGCGAGTTGCTGCAGGAAGGTCAATGCCTGGACACTCCCCGGGTCGTTGAGGACCAACGGATCACCGCCGGCCGCCCAGATGAACTCGATCACCTGCGTCGTGGTATTGGCGGTGAGCGTCCCTTGCACTGAGAGGCGGCCGACGCCCTCGGCGTCGCGCAAGCGTTTGGCCACGGCGAGCAACTCCTGCCAGGTCTGGGGCGGCTGCAGTCCGTACGCCCTGAACTTCTCCGCATGATAATAGGCGATCTGGACGTTGGGGCGATAGGGCATAAAATACACCCTCCCCGCGAAGGTGCCGACCTCGACCAGGTGGGGAAGAGCCGTCGGCGGGACCACCTCCCGAAGTGGCGAGAGGTCTTCCATGACTCCGGCGTTTACCAGGGGGGCTAAGTGCAACACGTCCTGGGTGATCAGGTCGACCTCCATACGCTTCGCACGGTGCATGGCGACCAGTTTCTTGGCGGCGTCGGCGGCCTCTGCCTGCACGCCGCGGATGCGCACCTGATGGCGGTGCTCGAAGGGTGGAAACACCCGCTCCCGCATGACCCGCCATTCCACCTCCGCCAGTCCCATCATGACCGTAAGCTCGCCGCCGCTTGGCTCAGGCCCGAGGCCACAACCGCCTGCCAGGGCTAGGAGCAGGATCAGCCCACGTCGCATGCGTCCCCTCCTACCCCTTCACGGCTCCGGCGAGATACCCCGCCTTCAAGTAGCGTTGTACACAGGCGGTGACGACGATGACCGGCACGGTCAGGATCGTCGCATAGGTCGCCGAGTCGAACCAACTGCCGCGCGTGACGTAATAATAGACCTGCAGCGGCAGGGTGTGGTCGATCAGGCTCAGGTACAGGGCGTAGGTGAACTCATTCCAGGACTCCAGCCAGGCGAAAAGCGCCGCCACCGCGACGCCTGGCAGGGCCATGGGGAAGACGACCCGGGTCAATACCCCCAGGCGATGACACCCATCGACTTGCGCCGCCTCTTCGACCGCCACCGGAATGGTCTCGAAGCTCCCCACCAGGATCCACGCCACAACTGGCAACGTCTTGATGAGATGCGCCAGCACCAGACCCAGTTGGGTATCGACCAACCCCCACTGCAGAAACTGTACCGCGATCGGCAGGGCGATGCCGACCTCGGGGACCATCCGGCTGGCGAAGAGCCCCATCAGCAAGCCATACTTCCAGGGCCGTGCCAAGCGCGACATCACATAGGCCGCTGGCGCCGCC
>JBQGEN010000444.1:0-3188 GCA_052039615.1 Sideroxyarcus sp.
TCGTTCCAGGCGAAGTTATTGCGCGTGTTGCAGGAAGGCGAACTGGAGCGGGTCGGCGGCACCAAGACCATCAAAGTGGATGTGCGCGTCGTCGCCGCCACCCACCGCGACCTCGAAGCCGAGGTGGAGAAAGGCCGCTTCCGCGAAGACTTGTACTACCGCCTCAACGTGATGCCGCTCTACCTACCGCCGCTGCGCGACCGCATGGAAGACATCCCCGAGATCGCGCGCTTTCTGGTGGAGAAGATCAGCACCCAGCAGGGCCGCACGCTCAGCCTCACCGACGCCGCGCTGCGTATCCTCATGCACCACGACTGGCCGGGCAACGTGCGCGAACTGGAGAACTGCCTGGAGCGCGCCTCGGTAATGACCGAAGGCGAGACCATAGACCGCGACGCCATCCTGCTCACCGGCATCGACGAAAAAATCTCGACCAGCCGCGGCCCGATCCAGGAAGTGGACCTCGACGACCCCAACCTCGACGAGCGCGAGAAAGTCATCGCCGCACTGGAACAGGCCGGCTAGGTGCAGGCCAAGGCAGCAAGGCTGCTCGACATGACGCCGAGGCAGATCGCATATCGGATTCAGACGTTGAATATCAAGGTGCGGCAAATCTAAAAGAATCCGTTCGCCCTGAGCCTGATGGAACTACTAGCCATTCGACTAAGCCCGCAAGCGGGCAAGTCGCTGGTTATGTCGAAGGGCATTCATGCTTCGACAAGCTCAGCACGAACGGCCCCACTCCAGGACGACCATGACCACCACCCGCTACTTCATCACTTACACCGGCGTGAAACTGCCGTTCAAACTGGTCAACGAACTGCAGGCTCACGAAGTGAAGAACCGTAACACCTACTTCATCGGCCATTTCGATGGACAGGACCGCCTCACCGGCTTCGACAAGATCGCTTACGGCGAGGTCGAACTGGCGCACCGCTACCGCTATCACGCCAGCGGCAGAATGAGCTCGGTCGAGATTACCGATATCGACGGCGAGACCACGATGTACCTGTTCGATACGCAAGGGAATCCGGCATGAGCAGCTTCACGCCGTGCAAGGGAAAAACAGCCTGCCGCGATGACGGCGAGAAATGCCTGACCTGCGGCCGCAGCTTCGCCGAGATCGAACAAACCAGAGCATTGATCGATGCGTTGGCGGAATTCGTCATTGCGCAAGGCTATGACAACGTCGGCGAGTTCGCTGCCTATGTGACAGGCAAAGTGGAAAAGAAGGTAAAGCACCGGCGCGAGACAGGAACATCGCTTGACGGTTGAGTGACCGCTTGCGAGTCAGTCAGAGCGAGCACAACGAACGGCCGCGCTTCGGCCAAAGCCGTCGTTGGCAGTAGCGCTCAGTTTATTCTGCTTGGTTGCCTGAAGCGGATATCTAGGCTAGAAATAGATACTTGGACATATTGACCAGACGCTTGATGAGGAATAGGTTTCGCTCATCCTCAAATCGGAGTTGCATTTCAATGAACAACAAACCTAGAGAGACCGCAGGCTGCCCCCTATTTCTGCTAAGTCATATGGCTTGCACAGTTGTTGCGATATCGCTGGGTTTGGCGGGGACCTTGTCCGTAGAGGCAGCAAGTTTCGATTGTGCAAAATCGACCACGAAAGTGGAAAAGCTTATTTGCGAAGATCGCCAGCTTTCATATCAAGATGAGAAGTTGAATTTGATATATAGGGCTGCGCTCAATAAGTCTCAGAAAACCGATGACTTAAGGCAGGGTCAGAGAAAATGGTTGAGCGAAAGAGATTTATGCCAAGGCATTAATTGCCTGCAACAAAGTTACGCTTCCCGAATTTCAGAATTGGCCCTCTCGCTAGATGCCGTTCGTAATACAAACGATGAGAATGCTGCATGCAATGCGGTAGCCGATTATGCCAATCGTGGTGAGCTTTCTGAGCTATACGTCACCGTAGAAAAAAATGATCTTCCAGCGATCCAAAAGAACTTTAGTAATCTACCTGGAGTAACTGGATATTGGTATGTCGATTTTGACAATGATGGGGCGCGCGATCCAATTGTGGTGGAAACAGCAGGCACTGGCCATTATGCAAGCTTGGCGGCAAAATCAAGTCGGTACGCGAACGTATATATCAGTCTTGAGAACGCCTATGAAGAAGCCGAGTTCGATATAAGTATTATCGCTGTGTCTGGAAAATATTATGTACTGAGCCGCGATGAGGATAGGCTAATCCGAATGTTTCATGTCGCCAAAGGGGGCTTTTCTCCAATATGCGAATTTAAGCAACGAGAAACTCCTCAAATAGAGACTGCAAATGGCTCGGATGACCCAGTATGTCAATCGGTACTGAGTGGCAAAGTGGAATACATATCATTCCCTCCTATGTTGTACTTTCTCAATGATTACGACATTGTGAAGGGCGAGGTGGTGGCGGATGTCACGAACAGCGGAAAACAGAGCAAAGTTTCTTTGGTCAATATGCTCATCCCAGGGGGGCGAGGATGCTCTTGGCTTGAAATAAAGGTTGAGGATGAAAAGAATCCTGAAAAGCTAATCTCTTTGATTAATAAGTCAGCGTGCAATAGCAAACAGGATTTACTTATCCTGAACGGCAGAATTTATATTGAAGATCGAGCCATGAATACGAATTGGCCGCGCGCAGTCTACATGGTAAGAGGTAAGGAGGTTTCTGAAATCTGTAAGTTTGAAAGCCGTCCCTACTATGAAGTGCGCCTAGTAGGAAGCTAAAAGAACCAAAGGGGAGCTTCGCAATACTTTTTGCGATGACAGCAGCTGATCTGAAAGCAGACCATCTGTTACTTTCATTCAATAGTCCGCTCTGGCCGAGTTTGAGACGTCTAGCACCAACAGTCCGACCGTCAGCATCTGGCCGAACGAACCGTTAGAACTTCATGGCATCAATGTAGTCGTAAAGTGGCAACCCCCAAGACATTCGCGCCAGGAGGATGACATGACCGAGCAGAAAGTACCTGTCTGGAGCCCCGCGGAACTGCACCGTCACTTGAGCGAGAACAGTCAGTTCGCCATTCTCGATGTGCGCAATCAGAGTGAATTCAATGCCTGGAAGATCGAGGGCAAGGTTCCGATCCATACTGTCAACGTATCTTATTTCGACCTGCTTGATCCGGACGATGAGGACGAAGAACTTGCTGCGGCATTTGCACGCGCGATTCCGGAACGGCTGAAGGACGG
>JBQGEN010000445.1:0-2227 GCA_052039615.1 Sideroxyarcus sp.
CCGGATTCCTTCAGGTTCTGCGCGTGGGCGTGGCCTTGCGAGCCGTAGCCGATGATGGTCACTTGCTTGCCCTTGATCAGGGACAGGTCTGCGTCTTTGTCGTAATAAACTTTCATGTTGGCCTCGTCGAAAAAATCAGTATTAGAAAATCAGAGTTTCAGGATGCGGTCGCCGCGCCCGATGCCGGAGGCGCCGGTGCGCACCGTTTCCAGGATCAGGCTATGGTCGATCGCCTGCAGGAAGCGGTCCAGCTTGTGGCCCGTTCCGGTCAGTTCGATGGTGTAGGTCTTGTCGGTCACATCGATGACGCGTCCGCGGAAGATGTCGGTCATGCGCTTCAGTTCTTCGCGGTCGGAGCCTTCGGCGCGCACCTTGACCAGCATCAGTTCGCGCTCGATGTGGTCGCCATCGGTCAGGTCCATCACCGTAACCACGTCCACCAGCTTGTTGAGCTGCTTGTTGATCTGCTCAATCACGTCGTCGGAACCGCTGGTGACGATAGTCATGCGCGACATGGTCGGGTCTTCGGTCGGCGCCACGGTGAGCGACTCGATGTTGTAGCCGCGCGCGGAGAACAGCCCGGAGACACGCGACAACGCGCCCGCTTCGTTCTCCATCAGCAAAGAGATGATATGTCGCATGTTACAGGTCCTCCGCCAGGATCACTTCGGACAGGCCCTTGCCGCCGGGAACCATGGGGTAAACGTTCTCGGTGGAGTCGGTGCGAAAATCCAGGAACACCAGCTCGTCCTTGCGCGCGAAGGCCTCCTTCAGCGCGCCTTCTACATCGGAAGGCTTCTCCACCAGGATGCCGACGTGGCCGTAAGCCTCGGCCAGCTTCACGAAGTTGGGCAGCGCATCCATGTAGGAGTGCGAGTAACGGTTGCCGTGGAAGAACTCCTGCCACTGGCGCACCATGCCCAGATAACGGTTGTTCAGCGCGATGATCTTGATCGGCAGGTTGTATTGCTTGCAGGTGGACAGTTCCTGGATGTTCATCTGGATGCTGCCCTCGCCCGTCACGCAGGCCACGGTCGCGCCCGGGTGCGCCAGCTGCACGCCCATCGCCGCCGGCAAGCCGAAGCCCATGGTGCCCAAGCCGCCGGAATTGATCCAGCGGCGCGGCTGCTCGAACTTGTAGTACTGCGCGGTCCACATCTGGTGCTGGCCCACATCCGAAGTCACGAAGGCATCGCCGTGCGTGATCTTGTGCAAGGTCTCGATCACATATTGCGGCTTGATGAGTTCGCTCGAGTTCCTGTAAGACAGCGAATTCGCACCACGCCATTCTTCGATCTGTTTCCACCAATCCTTCAGGGCTGCGGCATCGGGCTTCTGCTTGCTGCTGCTCAGTATCGCCAGCAGGTCGGACAGGGTCTGCCCCACGTCGGCGACGATAGGCACGTCGACCTTCACGCGTTTGGAAATGGAAGCCGGGTCGATGTCGATGTGGATGATTTTGCGCGGCACGGAATTGAAGTGCGCCACGTTGCCGATCACGCGGTCGTCGAAACGCGCGCCCACCGCCAGCAGCACGTCGCAGTTCTGCATGCCGAGGTTGGCTTCGTAGGTGCCGTGCATGCCCAGCATGCCGACGAACTGCTTGTCGCTCGCCGGATAGCCGCCCAGTCCCATCAGCGTATTGGTGCACGGTGCGCCGAGCAGGCGCACCAGTTCGGTCAGCTGTTTGGAGGCATCGGACAGGATCACGCCGCCGCCCGCATAGACCATCGGGCGCTTGGCTTCCAGTAACAGTTGCGCGGCGCGCTTGATCTGGGCGCTATCGCCCTGACGCTGCGGCGTATAGGAACGGATGTTCACCGTAGCCGGATATTCGAATTCGGCCTTCTGGTTGGACACGTCCTTGGGGATATCCACCAGCACCGGGCCGGGGCGGCCGCTCTTGGCCAGATAAAAGGCCTTCTTCAGCGTGCTGGCCAGGTCCTTGGCGTCCTTGACCAGGAAATTGTGCTTCACGCAGGGGCGCGTGATGCCGACGGCGTCCACTTCCTGGAACGCGTCTTCGCCGATGTAGCTGGTCGGCACCTGGCCGCTGATCACCACCATCGGGATGGAGTCCATGTAAGCCGTGGCGATGCCGGTGACGGCATTGGTCACGCCGGGACCGGAGGTCACCAGCGCCACGCCGACCTTGTCGGTGGAGCGCGCGTAGCCGTCGGCGGCATGCACGGCAGCCTGCTCGTGGCGTACCAGCACATGCTTGACC
>JBQGEN010000446.1:0-1715 GCA_052039615.1 Sideroxyarcus sp.
CGATCAATCAAACGACGCCGGACCCGGACTGCGATCTGGATTACGTGCCCAACGTCGCCCGACGCGCCGCGCTCGAGCACGTGATGAGCAACTCGATGGGGTTTGGCGGGCACAATGTCTCGATGATCTTCTCGAAATACCCATAGTAGCGCGGACCTGCGCCGTTATTCCAGATATCCGCGGAGCTTGCGACTGTAACTGGGATGCCGGAGCTTGCGCAGCGCTTTGGCCTCGATTTGGCGGATGCGCTCGCGAGTAATGCCGAACTCTCGGCCTACCTCCTCGAGCGTGCGGAAGCGACCATCCTCGAGACCAAACCGTAGCACGATGATCTTGCGCTCGCGCTCGGTGAGCTTGCTCAGCGCGTCGCAAATCTGCGATTTCAGCAGCTCCTGAGACGCGAGCTCGAGCGGGTGCGGCATCGACTCGTCTTCGATGAAATCGCCCAGGAAAGCGTCGCCGTCCTGCCCAACGGGTGCTTCCAGCGAGATCGGATGACGAGAGACATCGAGAACCTGGCGGACCTTGTCGTCAGACACGTCCATCGCCCGCGCGATCTCCTCGCGCGTCGGCTCGCGCTCGAGGATCTGCTGCAACCTGTGCCCCGTCTTCTTGACCCGGTTGATGGTTTCACCGACGTGCACTGGCAGACGAATGGTGCGACTCTGGTCGGAGATCGCGCGGGTGATCGCCTGGCGAATCCACCACGTCGCATACGTCGAAAACTTGAATCCGCGCTTGTAATCAAACTTATCAGTGGCCTTCATCAGGCCGATGTTGCCTTCCTGGATCAGGTCCAGAAATGAGAGTCCGCGGCCGACATATTTCTTGGCGACAGAAACGACGAGGCGAAGGTTCGCTCGAATGAGGTGGGCTCGTGCCAACTCGCCATCGAGCTTGTCCGCGTCGAGGGCGGCCCGCTGATCACGGCGCACGTCGGGGTCGAGCAGGAGTTGTTCCGCGATCTTGCCGCGCTCCATCCGCTTGGCAAGCCAGACTTCCTCCTGCATGGTGAGCAGGTCCGTGTCGCCAATCTCCTGCAAATAAAGGCGGACCGAATCGCCGACACCGGAGACGAGATCCTCCGCGGCCGAGCGATCGAGTGAGCGACCCGCGGCCTGCTCCTTTGATTTGACGAGTTGCAGTATAGGGTCATGGTCGACGACCTCGATACCTTCGGCGATGAGCGACGAATAGAAGTCTTCCAGGATGTCGAGATGCTCTTCCGCGTTGGGGAAGGCGGCAACGACTTCGTCCGAGAGCAGGTAACCCTGGTCTTTGCCCTTCTCGATCAGGTTCGTCACCATCGCTGCTGTCACCATTTCCAGACGACGCGCGGCCGCGAGACGATGCGCTGGGGCAAAGGCGTTGCGCAAACGGCAAACAAATGCCCGCCGCGAAACCGCGGTGGGCAGTGCGTCAAGCGACAGACGGTGGGTAGCGACCAGTGCGGGCTGGCATCATCCGCTCACTCCGCGCCGGCAGCGCGGACGAACTTTCCAATTTCGTTTTAGCTGGGCGCAGTCTAACCGAGTTTTGCCCATGTTTCAAGTCTCTATTGCGAAAGATCGAAAGCGGATCGCACCATGCGAAGTCGCTATACTGGTGCGTTATGGTGTGCTGAATCCTAAGTGTGGCGGGGGGATCAAAATGTCTGGTCATTCAAAGTGGTCGACGATCAAGAGACAAAAAGGAGCGGCCGACGCGAAGCGCGG
>JBQGEN010000447.1:0-1535 GCA_052039615.1 Sideroxyarcus sp.
GCTTGGTCTGGATCAAAACTGCCGAGCTCTACCTGCGCCTCAAGTCCGCCGTCAACTTGCTTGTTCACCAACATCACGTGGAGGTCCCCGCTGGTGCTGTCCAGCGCAGCATAGCTGCTCAGTACGTCCACGTCCTCGGACAGGGCCGAGACAGAGGTATCGCCAAAGCGGCTGCCCCGGTCGTCAAAGTTGGTATACATCTTGAAGGCATAGAAACCCGGGCTGTCGAGCGGCGGGTACTGCCAGTAGGCGGCGTAGTAAAGATCCTCGCGGCCAAAGATCCCCAGGACATCGGCAATCGCCAGGGCGCCGTTCATGGTTTCATCCGCACCCCAGTTCCATTCGCTGAGTCCCAACTTTGTGCCGGGATAGTGCTCTTCGATCAGCGCTTTCATCCGGGGGATCAGATAAACGGGCTCGTCGATCCAGGATTCATCTACGTATGTCTCGTCCCAAAGCGAGCGGGTGCTGCGCAGCCGGAGCGCAGCGGTCTCTTCGTCCGCCTCGTCGTTATAGACCTCCTGCGGGTAATAGTGCAGATCCAGCACATGCAGACTGCGCCAGCCTGTGGTGATGTCATTTTGCCGCACCTGGTCCAGAAACCAGGGCAAGAAATCCCTGTTCGCATGCATCCGTTTATCTACATCGCCGGCCGCAGAGTTCCAGTAGTGATACCAGCCGCTCGTGACCGGGCCGACCAGCTCAGCCTGGGGGGCAACGCCGTGAACGGCAGTTGCATAGGTCAGGTATTGTTTAAGGACCTCGTCATAGGTGGTGCACTTGGGATGGACATCATAGTGGGTCGATCCCCACAACTCCGGCTCATTATCCATGGCTAGAAAACGGAGGTCGAACGACTGCTCGCGAACCAGGTGCAGCACCCAGGAAATCACCGTACTGGGATAGCTGGGGACATTGGCCAGGTTGGGATCGGCGATTGGACCCGGTTCCTGGCAGGTGGCCCCGCCCGCATCCCCGCAGCCCCCACCGGGGAGTGGGAAGGAGCAGGTATCCAAGTCATCGTTCTTGGCCACCCAGCCCAGGGTGGGGAGCGCCAGGCGCACCTGCGCACCCGCAGCACGCGATTGGGACACAAAGCCATCGCTGGCGGATCCGCTGGTAATGCCATAGTTGCCGTTGCGGTAGAAATAGTCACGCCCGGCATTCCAGGCATGGCCAATTTTCCAGTTAAAACGAGTGCTGGGATTGCCCCCCCAGCTATTCAGGGTGGGTCGCAACACCTGCAGGTATTCCGCTGGCGCCCCCGAGACACCGTAGATCAACTCGCTGATCGGATGGACATCCTCTTGTGTATCAATTTTGACGGTGATCGCCGCTTGATTATCGGGTAACTGGGATGCATCCAGTGCAGTGGTCACCTCAATGGCCTCAGCCCCAGGGCCAGTATCCAGCATCAACAGGTTGATATCATCAATTATTAAAGTGCCCGAGAAGTCAGCCTCAGTTTTAAAATAAAAGCCGGTGACATATTCGTAATCCGGGTCGTAGATCAGGGTTTTATCCAAATCGAGGAT
>JBQGEN010000448.1:0-6190 GCA_052039615.1 Sideroxyarcus sp.
GCTCTCGTCGATGATCATCAGCGCGTTCGGCGGCAGGTAGTCCATCAATGTGGGCGGCGCTTCGCCTGCGCCACGTCCGGACAGATGGCGCGAATAGTTCTCGATGCCCTTGGTGAAGCCGATCTCGGCCAGCATCTCCAGATCGTGGCGCGTGCGCTGCTCGATGCGCTGCGCCTCCACCAGCTTGTTCTCGCGCTGGAAGAATGCGATCCGCTCGGCCAACTCCACCTTGATGGTCTCGATGGCGTGCAACGTGGTCTCGCGCGGCGTCACGTAGTGGCTGGACGGATACACGGTATAGCGCGGCGTGCGCGTCTGGATGTGGCCGGTGAGCGGATCGAACAGCGACAGCGATTCCACCTCGTCGTCGAACAGCGTCACGCGCAGCGCGTTCTCGCTGCTTTCCGCCGGGAAGATGTCGATCACGTCGCCGCGCACACGGAAGTGGCCACGGCTGAATTCGACATCGTTGCGCTCGTACTGCATGGCGACCAGACGCTGGATGATGTCGCGCTGCGCCATCTTCTCGTTCTCGCGCAGGTGCAGGATCATGCCGTGGTAATCCACCGGGTCGCCGATACCGTAGATGGCCGAGACGGTCGCGACGATCACGCAGTCCTGCCGCTCCAGCATGGACTTGGTGGCCGACAGGCGCATCTGCTCGATCTGCTCATTGATGCTGGAGTCCTTCTCGATATACACGTCACGCGACGGCACATAGGCCTCGGGCTGGTAGTAGTCGTAATAGGAAACGAAGTACTCGACCGCGTTCTCGGGAAAAAACTCGCGCATCTCGGAATACAACTGCGCCGCCAAGGTCTTGTTCGGCGCCATCACGATGGCCGGCCGCCCGGTGCGCGCAATCACGTTGGCCATGGTGAAGGTCTTGCCGGAGCCGGTCACGCCCAGCAGCGTCTGGTAAGCAAGACCATCCTCGATGCCCTCCACCAACTGCGCGATGGCCGTGGGCTGGTCGCCGCTCGGCTCGAACGGCAGGTGCAGCAGGTAGGGGCTGTCGGGGAAGGTGATGGTTTTCATGGTCGGTCGCGTATTGTACGGGGAATGGCTGGATTGCCAAACCATGATGCGCTGTGGAGAATGCAGCTACGACCACCATTCTGCGGCCAGCCCGCGGGCACAATAACCAACGGGCATTGCACCGTAAGCAAGCGTAGGTGGGTTGAGCAACGCGATACCCATCATTTAGATCGTTGGGTATCGCTGCGCTCCACCCAACCTACGAACACACCCCAACTACAACCACGCCGCCCCACGCACTCCGCTTGAATCACCGAACTGGTGTTTCACCAGTCTCGTATCCACTCTGTCCGAGAACACCCAGTTTCCCCACTGCGCAGGCACGTTCGCATATAGCCGCTCGATGTTGGACATGCCGCCGCCCAGCACGATGACATCCGGGTCGAGGATGTTGATGACGTGCGCCAGCGAACGCGCAAGGCGGTTCTCGTAAGTCTGCAGGCTGCGCCCGCAGGCGGCATCGCCCTGCTCCGCACGCGCCACGATTTCTTCGGTACTCAGGACTGCGCCCGTCTCATGCTGGTGCAGTCGCGCCATGCCCGGCCCTGAGAGGAAGGTTTCGATGCAGCCCTGCTTGCCGCAATAGCATGGCGGGCCGGGAAGCTCGTGCGGCTGCGGCCAGGGCAGCGGGTTGTGGCCCCACTCGCCTGCGATGCCGTTAGGGCCGGTGAGGGGGTGGCCGTTGACGACGATGCCCGCGCCAACGCCGGTGCCGAGGATGACGCCGAACACGACTTCTGCGCCCGCCGCCGCGCCGTCCGTCGCTTCGGACAGCGCGAAGCAGTTGGCGTCGTTGCTGATCTGCACCTTGCGTTGCAGCAGGGATTCGAGATCTTGCAGGATGGGCCGGCCGTTGAGCGCGACCGAGTTGGAGTTCTTGAGGCGGCCGGTGGCGCGCGACAGTGCGCCGGGTGTGCCGATGCCGAGCGACCCGCTTTGCCCCAGTTCCGCTTCGGCATCGCGCACCAGTTGGGCGATGGCCTGCCGAGTCTCAAAGTAATTGCCCTGCGGGGTGGGCACGCGGCGGCGCAGCAGTTCGCGGCCAGCATCGTCGAGTGCGACGATCTCTATCTTGGTACCGCCCAGGTCGATGCCTAATCTCATGTGTCGGGAGAGGTCTGGTTCACGCTAGAATGCTGCGCACAGTTCTGCGAGTCTAGCATGCCGCCGCCGACTGACCCGCAAGCCACTGACACGGACAGCACCTTTTCACGGACTGAACGAAAATGCTCCTGTTCCTTGCCGACCTTGTCCTCGTCATCCACGCCTTGTTCGTGGCGTACGTCATTCTGGGCTTCGCGGCGATCCTGCTCGGCTGGTATCTGCGCTGGCGCTGGGTCAGGAACTGGTGGTTCAGAGCGATCCACATTGCCGCAATAGGTTTCGTGATGGCGGAGGCATGGCTGGGCCTGGTCTGTCCGCTCACCGTGCTGGAGAACCTGCTGAGGACTGCGGGGGGTGGCAGCGCCTATTCCGTTCCGTTCTTCCAGCACTGGGTGCACGAGATGCTGTTCTACGACTTGCCCAACTGGGTATTCACCTTAGCCTACACGGCGTTCGCCATTCTGATTCTGCTCACGTGGCTGCTGGTGCCGCCGGAACGTCAGAAAAAGAGCTGAAGCGATCCGCCCCGGACGGGTGCCCGCCGAATCGGAGACCCTTCCTTTATTCCGCGAAACGGCGTTTCCCTGCCGATTTATTCTTCCCGCGGTGCGGGTATAATCCGCGCCAATCTCATAACCCAAGGAAAGACCGTGTCACTCTCTCGCCGTGTGCAAGCCATCAAGCCCTCTCCCACCCTTGCCGTCGCGGCCCGCGCGGCAAAGCTGAAAGCCGAGGGCAAGGACATCATCGGGCTGGGTACGGGCGAGCCGGATTTCGACACTCCGCAACACATCAAGGACGCCGCAATCGCGGCGATCAACAAGGGCTTCACCAAGTACACCGCCGTCGGCGGCACCCCTTCCCTCAAACAGGCGATCATCGCCAAGTTCAAGCGCGACAACGACCTGGACTACACCGCCAAGCAGATCCTGGTGTCTTGCGGCGGCAAGCAGAGCTTCTTCAATCTGGTGCTGTCCGTGATCAACCCCGGCGACGAAGTGATCATCACCGCCCCGTACTGGGTGTCCTATCCCGACATCGTGCTCATCGCCGAGGGCAAGCCGGTTATCGTGCAGGCCGATATCGCGCAGGGCTTCAAACTGACGCCGGCGCAGCTGGAAGCGGCGATCACGCCGCGCACCCGGATGGTCGTCATCAACAGTCCGAGCAATCCTTCCGGCGCGGTGTACACGCTGGAAGACCTGAAGGCGCTGGGCGAAGTGCTGCGCCGCCACCCGGACATCCTCATCGCGACCGACGATATGTACGAGCACATCGCGCTGACCGATGCCAAGTTCGCCAATATCCTCAATGCCTGCCCCGACCTGTACCCGCGCACCATGGTGCTGAACGGCGTATCCAAGGCCTACGCGATGACCGGCTGGCGCATCGGCTATGCGGCGGGACCGGAGCACATCATCACAGCGATGGAGAACGTGCAATCGCAGAGTACTTCCAACCCGACCTCCATCTCGCAGGTGGCCGCGGAAACCGCGCTGAACGGCGACCAGAACTGCCTCGCCCCAATGATCAAGGCATTCCGCGAGCGTCACGCGTTCGTGGTGAGCGAGCTGAACAAGATCCCGGGAGTGAAGTGCCTGATGGCGGGTGGCGCGTTCTACGCCTTCCCCGACGCGCGCGAGGCGATCGCCAGGCTGCACCGGCAAGGCAAGTTGAAGGAGACCACCGATATCGCGCTCTCCGAATATTTGCTGGCCGAAGCCGGCGTTGCTGTCGTGCCCGGCTCGGCATTCGGCAGCGAAGGCTACATCCGCCTGTCCTTCGCCACCTCGATGGACAACCTCAGGGCAGCGCTGGAGCGCATGGCGAAGGCACTGGCCTGAGGTTGCGGCGGAGGCTAACCGCAGGTTATGCCGGAGCCACAACAAGAAGCGCTGGAGCGTATGGCGAAAGCATTGGCCTGAGGTTGCGGCGGAGGGTAACCGCAGGCTATGCCGGAACCACAACGAATAAGGCGCTGGAACGCATGGCGAAGGCGCTGGCCTGAGGTTGCATGTCGCAGCCCAGACAGGCAAAGCTGAGGTGCAAAATATTGCTCACAAAAGGGAAAGGCCGGATGTTCATCCGGCCTTTCCTTTTTATGCCACCACAACAGTCCCGTCAGCGACCGGCCCGCAGCTTGGGTTCCGCCAGTGTGCCGAACAGGGTCAGCAGGTTGTCACCCGAACGCATCTTGATCTCGGCCTTGAAGCTGCCAGAAAGTTGGCTGCTCGGCGAAACGTCGAACGCACCGTTGGCTCTCAGCATCCCCGAAACGATGCGCAACTGGCGGAAATGCGTCTCATGGTCTTCCACCTGCACCACGCCGATCATGTCGTCGAAGTGCGTACGCCCGCCGACCATATGCTCGCGACTGTACAGACGCGCGGTCTCCACCATGTCGATGCCGTTGATCACGCCGTTCTTCAGAGTGAACGAGGCGTTCAGACGCGGCGATTCGCCGAGTTGCGAAAGCTTTGCGCCACTCATCGAGAACGTGCCTTCGCCGAACAGTTCGCCTTCGACACGGTATTGCGGGAACATCTTGTTCAGTTCGAAGGTCTTCGCTTCCAGCTCTCCCTGCAGCTGCCAGCCATTGCGCCAACTGAGCTTCGCGCTCCCCAGCAGAATGCCGCCATAGATGTGCGCATCCATTTCGCCGAAGCTCACTTCCTCATCGCCCAGCACGCCCTTGGCATTAATGTCCCCGAACACGACACCGGGCAACATCGGCAGACTGCTATCTCTCATGGCCACTTCCAGCTGCCAGCGCCCTTGGCTCGGCTGCAGATCCAGGCCGAGCCTGTCGTCGGCACTATGCAAGGAGACACGGCTGAAGACACCCCGCACATCGATATCTGCAACGCCGTTCAGCACGGGTATGGCGACCTCGTCAGTGACGATCTGCACACGTTGCAGAGCCAGATGCCGGATCGGATATTGCGCATCGCCTCCCACCGAACTCAGGCTCGTCATCTGCTTGTCGAGCTGACTGCCCTTGATGCTGACATCCTGCAACTCGGCATTGCCGATGACCTTGACCTCCGACAACAGACTTAACAGATCGAAGTTCAGCGCCACGCTGCCGATCTTCACCTCCTGAGCGTTGCCCACCGTCACGTTCTGCAGTCGCAGCGTGGGCGGCAACGAAGCGGCACTGATGCTTCCGATACGTACCGGCTGATTCAGTCGTGCAGAAAGGCGCTGCTCCAGCGGCGCGACGTATTCCTGCAGCGGATAGACATAGGGAATGGCCACCGCCGCCAGCAGCGCCAGCGCGATCAAACCGAAGGCGATCTTGCCAAGAGGCAAGGGAGTCCGCCGCGCTCTGGAAACGGGCTTTTGCGTCGCCTTGGCTTGCGACAGCGCAGCTTGCTGTGCGGCCAGTTCGGCATCGATCTTGGCCTGGGCCTTGGCGCGCTGTTCCGCTTCAGCCCAAGCCTTGGCCTGTTCATCTGCCAGCGCCCTTTCTTCAGCCTGCCTGCGCGCCTCTGCCTCAGCCTTCTGGCGCGCAGCATCGGCCTTCGCCTCCGCCTCGGCCTTGAGTCGTGCCATCTCGGCGGCGGCATTCTGTTTCGATTCCATTTCGGCTGCAGCCTTTGCCTCGGCCGCAGCGCGTTTCTCGGCCTCCTCCCGCGCTTGCGCTTCGGCACTGGCACGTTCCGCTTCGGGTGAGACGATTTGGCTCGCTTGTTCCGCTCCGCCCAGGAAAGCATTCAGATCGATCTCGAAGGCCGGTTCCGCAGCGGGTTCAGCGGCCGCTATGCCAGCACTCTGTGCTTCGGTCCTTGCGCGAGCTTTAGCAGCCTCCTCCTGCCGGACTGCTTCCTGTTCTGCCCTCAGTCGCGCGGCCGCCTCGGCTTCGGCTTGCGCGCGGGTGCGCGCGGCGGCTTCCTGTTCTGCTTTCAGGCGCGTAGCCTCGGCTTCTTGTCGCGCCCTTTCCTCGGCTTCGCGCCTAGCCCTTTCCTCGGCTTCGCGCCTAGCCCTTTCCTCGGCTTCGCGCCTAGCCCTTTCCTCGGCTTCGCGCCTAGCCCTTTCCTCGGCTTCG
>JBQGEN010000449.1:0-4594 GCA_052039615.1 Sideroxyarcus sp.
TGGCAAGGCGTGGCGGCGGAGGAGAAGTGAAAAGCCGCCTCAAGGTGCGCCCGACCAAGAGCGTGCTGCTCTCGCTGCGGCGCCAGGTGGTGTCGCTGCAGCACGGCCACGACCTGCTGGAGCGCAAGCGCGAACTGCTCACGCGCCTGGTGCACCAGCGCCTGAAGAGCTATCGCGAACTGCGGCGGACGACGCACGAGGCGTTGCAGGGCGCCTACCACTGGCTGTCCGTCGCCCACATGCGCATGGGCAGCACGCAATTGCACCAAGCCGTGCTGGGACTCAAGCCCGCGCTGTCCGTCTACATCCTGCCGCGCAGCAGCATCGGCGTGGAATATCCCACCGTCACCGTCGAGGCCACGCCCATGCAGCCGGTCGGTCTGATGTGGACCGATGCCAGCTTCGACGAGGCGCGCGGGCGTATGGCCGCCATCGCCATGCTGCTGGCGCAACTGGGCGAGGCCGAGACCGCGCTGTGGCGGCTGCTGACCGAGCAGCGCAAGACGCAGAAACGCGTCAACGCACTCAAGTACAACGTCATCCCGCGCTATCAGGCCACCATCCGCCACATCGAGTCGACGCTGTCCGAGGAAGAGCGCAATACCCTGTTCCAGCTCAAGATCATGCGCAGGCAACTGGACGCGGTGGACGGCTACCAGGACATCGGTGGCTAGTCACACCAGGCTGCATACGATGTTCCCTTTTTCCTCGCGCCGCACCGGCATCCGCCCCATCCGTTACCGGATACTCCTGCTCGCCGCCGTCGCCCTGCTCTCCGCCTGCGGCCAGGAAAAGGAAGAACCCGTCGCGCAAGGCAGCGTGGTGCTGGCGCTGGGCGACAGCCTGACCGCGGGCGCCGGCGTGGCGCGCGAACAGGCATGGCCGGATCTGCTGGCGGGCAGCACGGGCTGGGTGGTGATCAATGGCGGCGTGAACGGCGACACGACGGCAGGAGCCTTGCGGCGCCTGCCGGCGCTGCTGCAGGAACACCGGCCGGTGCTAGTGCTGGTGACACTGGGCGGCAACGACATGCTGCGCCGCACCCCGGAGCCACAGATCATGGCCAATCTGGAGCAGATACTCGCTCTGGTCAGGGTGCACGGCGCGCAGCCGGTGCTGCTGGCAACGCCCAACCCCAGCCTCATGGGCGCCGTGTTCCAGAGCCTGTCGGCCGCCGATCTCTACCGGGAAGTGGCCGAGCGCCAGCAGGTGCCGCTGATCGAGGACGCGATCGCCGAGGTCCTGTCCGATCCGGCACTGAAGGGCGACCCGATCCATCCCAATGCCGCGGGCCATGCGCTGCTGTCGAAAAAGATCCAGGCCGAACTGCAGGCCATCGGCTATCTCCCCTGAAATACGCACTTCCCCCCATGGTCAGCCTGCTCCATAATGGACAAAAATAGTCGGACATAGCACCTAACGTCATGACTTCAGGGAGCGTCGTCACCAACCAACGATGGAGGAAGACATGGACAAGCCGGAAATTGATGGCGAGGGTTATCTGGTCGATCCGCTCGGGTGGAACGAGGAGGTCGCGCGGGAGTTTGCCGCGCTGGAGAACATCGAGCTCACCGAGGACCACTGGGACGCGATCCGCTTCATGCGCGACTATTATCTGGAGCACCAGATCGCGCCGGATGTGCGCCACGTGATGAAGCATCTGGCGCAACGCCTGGGACCCGAATCGCGCAACATGATCTTCGAGCTGTTCCCTTACGGTTATGTGAAGCAGGCGTGCAGGATCGCCGGCATGAAACGGCCGCGCGCCTGGAGCACCGGCTGAGCCTGCTTCGGCCGGATCGTGCCGGCGGTTTGACTTCATGGCGCGCTGTGGTTGAATGACCGCATCGCGCCATCGGCGCGACAGCGCAGAAAGGAGGGGCATCATCGGCACTCATCAGGTCACCCCCTTGTCCTCCGACGAGATCCGGCGCATCCACGCCTACTGGCGCGCGTGCAACTATCTCGCCGCCGGCATGATCTATCTGCGCGACAACCCGCTGCTGCGCGAGCCGCTCAAGCCCGAACACATCAAGAAGCGCCTGCTCGGCCACTGGGGCGCGAGTCCCGGCTTGGCCTTCACCTACATCCACATGAACCGCCTGATCGTCAAATACGATCTGGATGCGATCTTCCTGGCGGGCCCGGGGCACGGCGCGCCCGGCGTGCTGGGACCGGTGTACCTGGAGGGCACCTACAGCGAGGTGTACCCGAACAAGGGCGAGAACATCGACGGCATGCGCGACTTCTTCAAGGAGTTTTCCTTCCCCGGCGGCATCGGCAGCCACTGCACGCCGGAGATGCCGGGCTCGATCCACGAAGGCGGCGAGCTCGGCTACAGCGTATCGCATGCGTTCGGCGCGGCGTTCGACAACCCCGACCTGATCGTCACGGTGATGGTGGGCGACGGCGAGGCGGAGACCGCCCCGCTGGCCACCTCCTGGCATTCCAGCAAGTTCCTCAACCCGATCCGCGACGGCGCGGTGCTGCCCGTGCTGCACCTGAATGGCTACAAGATCAGCAACCCGTCCATCCTCGCGCGCATCTCGCACAAGGAACTGGAGAACCTGTTCAAGGGCTACGGCTGGACGCCGTATTTCGTCGATGGTAGCGAGCCCGAGGCCATGCACCAGGCGATGGCGACGACCATGGAACGCTGCGTACTGGAGATCCGCCGCATCCAGCAGGAGGCGCGCACCAGCGGCAAACCGACGCGCCCGCAATGGCCGATGATCGTGCTGCGCTCGCCCAAGGGCTGGACCGGCCCCAGGGAAGTGGGCGGCAAGAAGGTGGAGGGTTTCTGGCGCGCGCACCAGGTGCCGATCGGCGACATCAAGTCAGCCGAGAACTTCGCCAAGCTGGAGGACTGGCTGCGCAGCTACCGCGCGTCCGAGCTGTTCGACGCCGACGGCGCGCTGCTGCCGGAACTGAAGGCGCTGGCGCCGCAAGGCATGCGCCGCATGAGCGCGAACCTGCATGCCAACGGCGGCCGCCTGCGCAAGGCGCTGCACCTGCCCGACTGGCGCGAGCATGCGGTCGAGGTGAAGAAGCCGGGCACCGGCGTGGCCGAGAACACGCGCCCGCTCGGCAAATTCCTGCGCGACATCATGCGCGACAACGTGCACAACTTCCGCGTGTTCGGCCCGGACGAGACCAGCTCCAACAAGCTCGACAACGTGTACGAGGCGAGCAAGAAGACCTGGCTGGCCGACTATCTGCCGGAGGACGCGGGCGGCAGCGAACTCGCGCCGGACGGGCGCGTGATGGAGATGCTGTCCGAGCACACGCTGGAAGGTTGGCTCGAAGGCTACCTGCTCACCGGGCGCCACGGCTTCTTCTCGACCTACGAGGCCTTCGTCCACGTCATCGACTCCATGTTCAACCAGCACGCCAAGTGGCTGGCGATGTGCCGCGACGTGCCGTGGCGCGCGCCGGTGTCCTCGCTCAACCTGCTCATTACTTCCACCGTGTGGCGCCAGGACCACAACGGCTTCACCCACCAGGACCCCGGCTTCCTCGACCTGGTGGTGAACAAGAGCCCGCAGGTGACGCGCGTCTATCTGCCGCCCGACGCCAACTGCCTGCTGTCGGTCGCCGAGCATTGCCTGAAAAGCATCAACTACGTGAACGTGATCGTGTGCGACAAGCAGAAGCACCTGCAATACCTGGACATGGACGCCGCCATCCAGCACTGCACCAAGGGCATCGGCATCTGGGACTGGGCCAGCAACGACCACGACGGCGAACCGGACGTGGTGATGGCCAGCGCCGGCGACGTGCCGACGCGAGAGGCGCTGGCGGCGGTGATGCTGCTGCGCGACCATTTCCCCAAACTCAAGATACGCTTCGTCAACGTGGTCGACCTGTACAAGCTGTCGCCCGCGAGCGAGCACCCGCACGGTCTCAGCGACCGCGACTTCGACAGCTTGTTCACGCTCGACCGCCCGGTCATGTTCAATTTCCACGGCTATCCTTGGCTGATCCACCGCCTCGCCTACCGCCGCAACAACCACAAGAACTTCCACGTGCGCGGCTACAAGGAAAAAGGCAGCATCAACACGCCGCTGGAGCTGGCCATCCTCAACCAGATCGACCGCTTCAGCCTGGTGATAGACATCATCGACCGCATCCCCGCGCTGCACGTGGCCGGCGCGCACGTGAAGGAGAAGATGCTCAACCGTCAGATCGAGTGCCGCAATTATGCGCACGAGCATGGCGTGGACCTGCCCGAAGCCGATAAATGGACCTGGCCCGCGCTGCTGACCATCAGGTAAGACCATGCCGACCGTCCTCACCATCAACAGCGGCTCATCCTCGATCAAGGCCAGCCTGTTCG
The DNA here is from genome assembly GCA_052039615.1 of Sideroxyarcus sp. Classification (GTDB taxonomy): domain Bacteria; phylum Pseudomonadota; class Gammaproteobacteria; order Burkholderiales; family Gallionellaceae; genus Sideroxyarcus. The sequence continues at coordinate 4,337 of JBQGEN010000449.1, forward strand.
GTGCGGACGGCTCGCGCCGCGACTTCCGCTACGACCATCTGCGCAACCATGCCCCCGCCTTCGACGGACTGATGCGCGAGCTGGCCGGCCATGCGCCGGACATCGTCGGCCATCGCTTCGTGCACGGCGGCGAGATCGTCGATGCCGCGCGCGTGGTGAATGACGCCGAACGCGCGCGCCTGCAGGACATCGTCCAGCTCGCGCCGCTGCACCTGCCCGGCAACCTGCTGGGCCTCGATCTCTGCGCGCAGCGTTTCG
>JBQGEN010000450.1:0-1894 GCA_052039615.1 Sideroxyarcus sp.
TAGAATTAAACGGCAACCTGCAATCTATTTTTGCCTCCATTAGAGGCAGTTTGCCGGAAAACACCGCAGCAGGTCAACCGCCATTCCGGAGGGCACTATCCCGTCCCGAAAGATTTCTGTAAAACTATAATGTCATATAAAATCTGTAGCTGTTGGTGCCGATCGCCGCTCAATGCTAATCGCAAGCACTGGGGCTGACTGCCGAAGAACAGACACCGGGCGCTTAGTGCGGTCGGGCGCAAAGATTGGTTAAGGCACAATTATTTGATCTCCCGGGACAATATTTCTTTTAGCGAAGGTCCCTCGGAATATTTGATGTCGCTAATTCGCCATCCTTTTGGAGTGTTCGTCAGTCTGTAGACGAGCGTTCGCGTTCCTATGTTGGTGAACGTCACTTTAAAAAAATCGGGCTGACCCACCACTGCAACAATTTGAAGATTACTAGTTTCTTTCTCGAAATCTTGCGCGTCGTAAATTGGGTCGAAATCGAGGTTGCAAACACCTTGTTCACGTTTCTGACATTCATCATCCTGGATGAATAGGGCCGTAAGTTCCTTGTCGAAGTATTTTGATAACGTTCGCTTATCGCCGAACCAGTCTGGCGTGTCTTTCCCTGGTTGATGAAAACGATAAAGGGAGCGAAGGAAGTCTTCCGGCGAAGATTTTTTTGTGTCGGCTCCGAAACAAGCTGCGCTGGTAAAAAGGAGTGAAATAAAAAGAACGGGGCGAAAAGTCATATTCGCTCGCTTGAAAACTAAGCCGGCTCGATCTTCACCGTGCATTTGCCGGCGAGGTATGCCCATACACGCCTTGCGCCTTCGCCTTGCTTTAGCCTAACGACAGATCCCATCCCTCCCTCTGCGCCGCTATCGAAATGCAAAGCCAGATATTCGCCCGCGCGTTCTGCATAAGTGAGATGTTCCAGATTTATGATGCGGCCGTCCGGCAAGCTCAAAAGATTCATGAGCAATGCTCATTATCAGGTCCCGGGGAAACGCACAAAGAAAAAGAATTCGACTTCCATCGCTGGTGGCGCCCGGCGCTCAGAGAGCGCCGCTACAGTGTAAAGGGCGGTTGCGCCGATCAGACGTTGCTTCCGCTCCACTTAAGCTTTTGCCGAACTACGCTGAAGAACGATGCGTCAGGCAACGAGGCCAATGGAAGCTTTTGCTTGGCTTTGCGGACGGTGACGATCGAACCGCGTTCAACATGGATAGGTCTGCGGCCATCGAGTGTCAGGTAAACTGGATAATCTGGATGGCTAGCCTCGATTTCGATGATCGATCCATCTGCGACAATGATCGAGCGGTTCGTGAGGACATGCGGGCAAATCGGCGTGATCACAAACACGCCGGACTCAGGGTCGAGAATCGGTCCTCCGGCCGACAACGAATAAGCGGTGGAACCCGTGGGAGTCGCGACAACTAACCCGTCGGCGGTGAATTCCGTGAGCGATTCGCCGTTGACTCGAGTGCGCAGCATGACCAGGCGCGAAAGTTCACCGCGACTCAATACTGCGTCGTTTAGCGCGAGCATTTTATTCGTTCTTTTGTCGCCGAGGGTAACTCTCGCCTCGAGCAACGCGCGGTGACTGAAATTAATCCGATCTTTTGCAATGCATTCGACAGCCTCGCGATAATTCGACGAGCTCGCGCAGGTCAGAAAACCGAGCGAGCCAACGTTGATGCCGAAGATCGGTTTGATCATCTCGCCGAGCTGACCAATCACGCGCAGAATTGAGCCGTCGCCGCCGGCGACAACCAACAGATCCGTCATACCTCCTAATTCGGCCACCGGATAGCCGCGCTGTTTGCCGGCAACACGGGCGGTTTCTTTTTCGAACAGAATGGAGATCGAGAACCGCTCGAACTCCTCGCCAATCGAATTGATTAAC
>JBQGEN010000451.1:0-2028 GCA_052039615.1 Sideroxyarcus sp.
ACCTTGATGCGCGACACCATCGCGGCATGCAGCGCGCGGTGCGGTTCGGCGATGTCCTTGAGCGTGCCGTCGAGACGGAAGCGCACTACGGAGCGGGTTTCGAACGGTTCGATGTGGATATCCGATGCGTTGTCGCGCACGGCCTGCGCCAGCAGCGCGTTGATCATGCGGATCACCGGCGCGTCGTTCTCCGATTCCAGCAGGTCGGCGGATTTGGGCAGGTCGTGCAGCAGCATGGACAGATCCATGTCCTGCTCGGCGTCGTCGAGCAGGGTGGCGGTGGATTCGTCGGCCTGCGAGTAGGCGTCGCTCAGGATGTGCTCGAACGCTTCCGCATCGACCAGCGTGGCATCGACCGGCAGCGCGAACTGGCGCATCACTTCGGCGATGGCCTCGGGTTTCGCGTCGTGGCGCACCGCTAGCGCGACGCGCTGTTCGCACTCGGTCAGCACTACGCCCTGCGCCTTGGCGAAGGTGTAGGGCAGGCGGCGCGCGGCGCGGCGGTTGATCGTCGGCTGGGTCACGGCTGCGCGAAGAGGTCGGCTGTGGTGGCGGCTGCCGGTGCGCTGGCAGCATTGGCTGGAGGGGCGGCAGCGGTGGGTGCGCTGGCGGCATTGGCTGAGGGGAGGGCAGCGGCGGGTGCGCTGGCGGCATCCGGGCCGATCTGGATGAAACCGGCATCGGCCGCCGGGGCCGGGTTTTCCGGCTTGGGCGGCAGCGCCTTGTCCTTGTCGTCGTCCGGCAGTATCCAGTGGTCGGGCATGCGCGCGTCCTGGCGGCGCTTGTCCATCTGCTCATAACGCTGGTCGGTGAGCTTCCGGTAGCCGTCCGCCTGATACATGATGTAGGGGCGGATGAACACCATCAGGTTGGTCTTGGTGTGCTGGCGCGTCTCGTAGCGGAACAGGTTGCCGAGCAGCGGGATGTCGCCCAGCAGCGGCGTCTTGCTCTGCACGTCGTTGACCGAGTCCTGGATCAGGCCGCCCAGCACCACGATCTGGTTCTCGTCCACCAGAATGTTGGACTCGATCGAGCGCTTGTTGGTGATGAGGCCCGCACTTGTTGTTGCCGAAGTGACCACGCTCGACACCTCCTGGTAGACCTGCAGCTTGACCGTGCCGCCCTGCATGATCTGCGGCTTGATCTTCAGCGTGAGGCCGACATCCTTGCGCTCGATGGTCTGGAACGGATTGTTGCTGGTGCCGGAGGTCGGCGTCTGGTACGAGCCGGTGACGAACGGCACGTTCTGTCCGACCACGATCTTGGCTTCTTCGTTGTCCAGCGTCATCAGGTTGGGCGCGGAAAGGATGTTGGCGTTGGTATCGGTCTCCAGCGCGCGCGCCAGCATGCTGAGGTTGAGCACGGTGCCGACGCCGGGCAGCGTGGTCGTTCCGCTCACGATGCCGATGTTCAGGCCCTGGCCGACCGTGCCGATGTTGGTCGAGGCGGAGATGATGTTGTTGCCGCTGCCGGCCGCGCCGAAATTGGTGCCGCCGATGATGTTGGAGCCGCTCTTGTTCACGCCGCTCAGGTTCTGCCATTGCACGCCGAACTCGGCGGCCTTGTCCGCGGTCACCTCGACGATGAGCGCTTCCACGAAGATCTGCGGGCGGCGCACGTCCAGCTTCTCGATGACGGAGCGGATGTTGTTGTAGACCGGCTCGGAGGCAGTGACGATCAGCGTGTTGGAGGAAGCGTCAGCCTGGATCATGCCGCCGCCGGAAGGTGCGGTGCTGGCAACCTGCGGTATGCCGCCTTGCGGTATGGCGGGCGCAGTTGACGCAGAGGCATCGCCGCTCATCACCGAGCGCAGGGTCTGCGCGAGCTTGGTGGCGTCGGCGTTCTTCAGCTGCACCACATGGATGTTGCCCGGGGTGCTGGCTTCGCCGTCCAGCTTCGCCACCAGTTGCTTGACGCGGGCGATGCGGTCGGGATTGTCCGAACGCAGCAGCAGCCCGTTGGTGCGGCTGTCGGCCAGCAGCACGAAGCGCTGGTTGTCGTCGCCGCCGGTCTGCGGCGCCGATGCTT
>JBQGEN010000452.1:0-2255 GCA_052039615.1 Sideroxyarcus sp.
ATTTACTCGTTAGCGGGATTCGCCCTGATTCGATCCCGCTCTTTGTGAGCGCCACGAAATGTTTTTTTAAGTCTAAGAGCTGTCCCTATTGGAGAGGCATGTAGGAAGGGTGTGTGTTGCTAACCCAGGATGATGAGTTTCCATATCAAAGCGAGGATCCCGCTTTGCAGCCTCCGCAATACCAGCCTGCGGCTCATGTGAGCGGCGAGCAAGTAGATGAAGATTTAAAATTCTTGTTACGCCTGTTGATTGGATCGGCTGTCGAAGGCAGTGATGAATTCAGGCGCCGGGCCAGGCTTTGGCGGGCCGAGATGAGCGTTTCTGATCCGTCCAAGATGGTGATTTCGGACGAATACGAGACGGATGCCTCTAAACTGCGCTACAGTCTCATAGGATTATTATTTCATTCTGTAGATGCGGGGTACAACAGCATTTCTTTTCTGGAAAGAGCCTCTTCACGCGCTTACACACTGGTCTCCCGAGCGTTCGCTCCATTGACGAGTAGCCGTTTTTGGCAGCCGGTCCAGGAAAGGTTTGATTTTTATGGTTCGGTCGGGGAGTCGATCGTAGATTCATGGATCCGCACCGGGCGGCGCGAAGAACAGGTCAGCCGGGCCTTGGCACGCAAGCAGGCCTATGATGAAATCGTCAATGACTTGATCGCATATCTGGCGCAGAAACCAGAGGTGCGCGACCTGATCCAGCAGCAGAGCGTGGGCATGGCCGAAGAGATCGTGGGGGATATCCGGGAACGCAGCAGCGAGTTCGATTCACAATTGGAAGAGCGCGTCAACCGGCTGTTGAGAAGACGACGAGCCGATGATCAAACACCGCCAAACGTATAGTTGGATATTCTTGTAGGAATTGGTTGATCTATCTTAATCCTATTATGGAAGTTGTGTCGCCTGTTCCCCGAAAAAACCGGCCGGCTGGTTTTATCAGCCGGTTGGAGGCTTTTATCGTAGATATCATCGTCCTCACGATCGGTGGCGTGATTGCAACCTTGTTGTTCGAAGTAATTTACAGATTTTTCTCTCTTAATATCATCTTTGGCAATTTGAGGATTGTGCAGTATGCCTCGGCCATTTTTTCCCTGGAAATACTGGTTTATTATATGTACTTTTGGTCCTTTCTCGGATACACGCCAGGGAAATTTTTAGTGGGTTTAAAAATTGTCCGCAGGGATGGCAGTAAGTTAACGCTTGGCCGGGCCTTCTTGCGCTTTATCGGCTATTGGGTTTCGGCGATCCCGCTGTTCTTCGGTTTTATCTGGATCATTTTCGACCGCAAGCGCCAGGGCTGGCATGACAAACTGGCTGATACCCAGGTAATTTATACACAGGGGAATCGCCCTCGAGATTAGATTTCGCAGGCAGCCGGCTGCCATCATAGGGGACCGAGAGGGAAATTATGTCAACCTTCCAGCAAACCAAAGAAGAAGTTACTTACCTGGATACCTGGATGAACAAGGTATCGCGCTCTTTTGCGGTGGTTGTAGCCGCTTTGGAGGAGCCATTAAGATCACATATGGCGTCTGCTTATCTCCTCTGCCGGGTCATCGATAATATTGAAGATTGTACGGCTTCAATCTCCTGGAAAAAAAAGCGATTTGCAGAGATCGCGCAGCTTGTCATCGAACCAGAGCTGGCCCCGGATATTCTCACCCTTTGGGAGGCCGAGCCCTGGCCCGGCCTGACCCAGGACGAAAGAAAATTGATGTCCTACAGGTATGGATCACCCTTATGGCAAATATTCTCCCGATTTCCGGATGAGGTCAGAAGTATCATCAGCTCCTGGACTCTCCGAATGGTCGATGGGATGAGCCACCTCCAGGACCCCACAGTCGAGCCAAAATTTGTTCAGTATAACAGCGTTCAGGTGTTGGCAGCCGAGCAGGATTATAATCACTACTGTTATATCGTAGCCGGTACAGTTGGCAATCTGGCAACCGAGCTCGTGATCCTGCATTACCGGTTGTCCGAGTCCGTGGCCAAAGACTTATTTGCGAATTGCGAAGCCTGCGGGCGGGGTTTGCAGAAAACCAACATCCTCAAGGACTTCCGTGAAGATCTTACGCGAGGGATTTGTTATCTGCCGGATGAATGGCTGAGCGAAGTGGGCTATGCTCCACTTTACCTCGAAGGGGCGATCGAAGATTGGAAGCGAAAAGTGTTAAATGATGTGCTGGCAGAACTAAGAGATGCAACCGACTATACCCTGGCGCTGCCCTATGAAGCGGCTGGGTATCGGATGTC
>JBQGEN010000453.1:0-2178 GCA_052039615.1 Sideroxyarcus sp.
GGTAGACGCGATCGATACGCTCATCGAGGGCTGCATCCGTGTGCTTGCCAGCGAGGTAGCTGCCCAGGTAGTAACGCGCCACTTCAGAATCGACTCGGGTGTCGATCGCTTGCCCACCCACTACGCCGCTTACCCGCAGACCCGCGCATGACGACAGCAACAGCAATACAGCCGATAGTAACGGAATGATAATTGAAGTACGGTTGAAAATGTTCTTGTAAGCCATAACTCTTGGAGTTTTGTCAGTCTTTTAATAGTACCTGCGGTCAAGTTAAGTCCTATGTCATTGTCTTAATGGCCCGAATCCAAATCCTCTTTATGATGTTGTGTTTTGTCATACGGCAGAAGTTCCCTTAGAGAAGCCTTGAATTCCTCAATATATGCAGCCGCTTAATTTTCGTCAATGCAGCAAGGCAATCTCGGAAATGAATTAGACAGCCGATTGAAACGTTGGATGCAAATCAATTCGGGTATTCTTGACGCACGCGGGCTTGTACCACGCGCTCAGACTTTTACAGCCTTGATATATTCCACTGGAATGTTCGAGGAGCGAGACGGGTCCTTGATCATCTCTATACTGGCTGCCCTAAACCCTGATTTGGCCAGCAAATCACAGAGCTGCTTTTGAGTCATGATGTTTTCCCCCAATCCCTTTGGCGGCTTCACTCGGTAGCCCGTAAGCCCATGGTACAGAATACGAACCAGGCAGCGAAGGCGATTCAGGTCGTTCAGCGCACCCGGGTCTAGGTTCGAGATAATCAGCGTACCGCCGGGCTTCAAAATACGGCGCATCTCCGCCACTGTCTTTTCCGGCGAGGTGAAGTGAATCACAAGACTAATGAACGTCGTATCAAAAGCCTCGTCGGGTAGAGTCGTCTCTTGGCAGTCTTCCACCTGGAACGTCACGTTACCAGCCTCGATCCGCTCCTTCGCCAGCGCGAGCATGTCCGGAGAAATGTCAGTGGCCACGACGTTGTCCGCCTTACCCGCCAGCACTTCCGTGTAAAAACCGGTGCCGCAGCCAAACTCCGCCAGCTGGCCTAGCCGGCTTTCCTTCGTCACCCGTTCCCGCACCATCGATCGGGTCGCCGGCCCGATCTGCAAATCGACCACCTGGTCATATTTTTGCGCGACCTTCGACCAAAATTCCTTTTGTTCGTTTACCATTAGTCAGTCAGCACGCCCTCCGGCCAAACTCACTAGTCGATAGAAACTTTTGCAAAGATAAGAACGTTCGGCGGTCTCTTTCCCAAACTCAAGACCAGAACTCGATCCATCAGGTGGTCAAGGTCCAATATCACCCAGAGAAAGAAACCCCCGGCACTCCTAATTTCACTTGGCGCGTTCTTTGCTCACTCCCGTTAATGAACGTAGTTTGAAATCGACTCAAAAAGGAGCCTTCACTTGAACACTGAACTTACCGTTACCACACCTTTAGCAACAACGTCTCACAACAACGGGACCACTCCACCTAGAAAGTATAAGTCGGTGCCGGAAAACTACAAAGTGTTATCAGAAGCTAAATACCACAAAATGATTTCAGATCTTGAAGCGGTCCTGCTGGACATTAGTACGGACGGAGTCGGTTTCAATACCCTGGACGGAAGGATTAGTGCCTCAACACTCAAGCGCTGGGCTGAGTGCCTGCGCGATGCACTCGAGATACTAACAAAAGCCCATTAGAAACAAATTGCCAGCCGAGCGCGAGCCGGTAACCGGAAGCGTGAAGGTTTGACTTGAAGCCGGCCAAGGGAGCGCCCGACACACGAAACCGTTACCGCGCTATTCACTCAATCGCACGCCATTATCCGCTCATAGATCCACACAGCCAATAAGGCTGCCAACGCTACCCAAATACCCACAATCACGGTTCCTGCAATACGGTTCATCGGTTTGCCCTGCGACATAACTTTCTCCGCCTGTGCGCGACACTCGGCCAAAACTGATGGCGGTACCATCTTAATAGCCAAAGCAATACCTGCGGGGATTAGAATGAGGTCGTCCAGGTAACCAAGAACCGGCACGAAGTCCGGGATTAGATCGATGGGGCTTAACGCGTAAGCCACGATGCCAGCAACGAAAAGCTTCGCGTACCATGGTGTCCGGGGATGGCGCGCGGCAAGATAGAGAGCAAACGTCTCCGTCTTAAGCCGGCGCGCGCGTTGTTTGAGTTCAGCG
>JBQGEN010000454.1:0-3020 GCA_052039615.1 Sideroxyarcus sp.
CGCGCCACCCGCCCGGGCGACATCGTAACCAGTATGTCCGGCCAGACCATCGAGATCCTCAACACCGACGCCGAAGGCCGCCTCATCTTGTGCGACGCGTTGACCTACTCGAAGAAGTTCGACCCGGACACCGTGATCGACATCGCCACCCTCACCGGCGCCTGCGTGATCGCGCTGGGCCATGTGGCCAGCGGCCTGTTCAGCAATGAGGACAAACTCGCCAAGGAACTGCTGGCCGCGGGCGAGCAGGCATACGACCGCGCCTGGCAACTGCCGCTGTGGGAAGACTATCAGTCGCTGCTGGACAGCAACTTCGCCGACATGCAGAACATCGGCGGGCGCGCGGGCGGCACCATCACTGCAGCCTGCTTCCTGGCGCGCTTCACCAAGGACTACCGCTGGGCGCACCTGGACATCGCCGGCACGGCCAACAAGTCCGGCAAGGACAAGGGCGCCACCGGTCGCCCGGTCCCGCTGCTGACGCAGTACCTCATCAACCGCGCCGCCAAGTGACCAAGGTAGACTTCTACACCGGCTCGGAGGACAAGCTGCGTACCGCTTGCCAATTGAGCCACAAGGCGATGCAGAACGGCATGCGCGTGCTGCTGCATGTGCCGGACGAGGACACCGCGAACAAGCTGGACCACCTGCTGTGGCACTTCCCCGCCACCGCCTTCATGCCGCACTGCCGCAGCCACGAAGCGGAGGCTGCCAGCATGCCCGTGGTCATCGGACGCGACGAGACCTTCCCTCACTCCGAGCTGCTGATCAGCCTGCACGACGAGTGCCTGCCGTTTTTCAGCCGCTTCGAATGCGTCAAGGAAATCGTCAGCCGGGATGCCGACGACGCCAGGCTGGGGCGTGAGCGCTATGCTTTCTACAAGAATCGCGGTTACGAACTGCGCCACTTCGACCTGCGCAAGCCATGAAGACCCGTATCGATCCGGAATTGCTGCCCATCCTGACCGAGACTGCGGACGGCACCATACTCGACCTGCCGACGCTGACGGAGGCGGTCGACGAATTTCCGGCCGTTGCGCTTCCGGCATTGGCGCTCACCGAAGCGCAGTGCCTGCAACTGGCGGAACAACTCCACCCCCTGCTCGAAGCGACGCTGCGCGACGCCATCGGCTCCCGCTCCGAGACCCGCTGGGAAAAGTCCATGCAGCAAGTGCGCATGGCACTGCCGCAACTCCTCCGTTCCGCCTTGCAGGAATCGCGCTGAGCGCAGCTCGCGACGTCCCTGCTCGCCGCGGCGAGCCTGTATAATCCGCCTCCTTCGTCAAGCTCAGGACAGGCTTTCAAAGCCGCACAGAAATAGACCAAATGGAACTCGCAAAAAGTTTTGAACCGAAAGACATCGAATCGCGCTGGTATCCCAAGTGGGAATCCTCCGGCTACTTCAAGGCCGGGCTGGACCCGGACAAGACCGAGTCTTTCTGCATCCAGCTGCCGCCGCCCAACGTCACCGGCACGCTGCACATGGGCCACGGCTTCAACCAGACGCTGATGGATGCGCTCACCCGCTACCACCGCATGAAGGGCGACAACACGCTGTGGCAACCGGGCACCGACCACGCCGGCATCGCCACGCAGATCGTGGTGGAACGCCAGCTCGACGCGCAGAAGATCTCGCGCCACGACCTCGGCCGCGAGAAGTTTCTCGAAAAAGTGTGGGAGTGGAAAGAGCATTCCGGCTCCACCATCACCCGGCAGATGCGCCGTCTCGGCACCTCGCCCGACTGGTCGCGCGAACGCTTCACCATGGACCCGAAACTGAACAAGACCGTCACCGAAACTTTCGTGCGCCTGTTCAACGAGGGCCTGATCTACCGCGGCAAGCGCCTGGTAAACTGGGATCCTAAGTTGCACACAGCCGTCTCCGACCTCGAAGTGGTGCAGGAAGAAGAAGACGGTTTCATGTACCACATCCAGTATCCGCTGGCGGACGGCTCCGGCCATCTGGTGGTCGCCACCACCCGCCCCGAGACCATGCTGGGCGACGTGGCGGTGATGGTGCATCCGGAAGACGAGCGCTACAAACATCTCATCGGCAAGCAGGTCACGCTGCCGCTGTGCGAGCGCACCATCCCGGTCATCGCCGACGAATACGTGGATCGCGAATTCGGCACCGGTGTGGTGAAGGTCACGCCCGCGCACGACTTCAACGACTATGCCGTCGGCCAGCGCCACAAGCTGGAAATGATCTCCATCCTCACGCTGGATGCGAAGATCAACGACCACGCCCCTGCGAAGTATCGCGGCATGGACCGCTTCGATGCGCGCAAGCAGATATGCGCCGACCTCGAAGCTGCCGGCCTGTTCATCAAGGCCGAGAAGCACAAGCTCAAGGTACCCAGAGGCGACCGCACCGGCGTGGTGATCGAGCCGATGCTGACCGACCAGTGGTTCGTGGCAATGAGCAAGGCTGGGCCCGAGGGCAAGAGCATCACCGAGCAGGCGCTGGAATGCGTCGCGTCCGGCGAGATCAGGTTCCACCCCGAGAACTGGGTGAACACCTACAACCAGTGGCTGAACAACATCCAGGACTGGTGTATTTCCCGTCAATTATGGTGGGGGCACCAGATCCCCGCATGGTACGGCGTGAACGGTGAGGTGTTCGTCGCGCGCGACGAAGCCGAAGCCCGCCATCTGGCCGACCAGGCCGGCTACGCCGGACAGCTCGACCGCGACAACGATGTGCTCGACACCTGGTTCTCTTCCGCGCTGTGGCCGTTCTCCACACTGGACTGGGACGAAGGCAAGCCGTTCGCGCAGCAGAACGACTTCGTGCAGAAATACCTGCCCTCGTCCGTGCTGGTCACCGGCTTCGACATCATCTTCTTCTGGGTGGCGCGCATGGTGATGATGACCAAGCACATCACCGGCAAGATCCCGTTCAAGGATGTGTACGTGCACGGCCTGATCCGCGTCGCGGAAGGCCAGAAGATGTCCAAGTCCAAATGAAATGTCCTTGACCCCATCGACCTCATCGATGGCATCGGCATCGAAGACCTGGT
>JBQGEN010000455.1:0-2098 GCA_052039615.1 Sideroxyarcus sp.
GATCCGGGCTGCCGAACGGCCAGGATGGCGGGAACCCGGTAGGCTTCCTGCTGACGACCCGGGAAGGGCGAAAGGTTTACCTGGCCTGCGATACCGGCCTGTTCAGCGACATGCGCCTGATCGGCGAAGAAGGCATCGACCTGGCGGTTTTACCCATAGGCGATAACTTTACCATGGGACCCGAGGACGCTCTCAAAGCCGTGAAAATGCTCCATCCCAAGCATGTCATCCCGGTGCACTACAACACCTGGGATTTGATCGCCCAGGACCCGAATGCCTGGGCGGAGCGGGTGAGGGGAGAAACGGGTGCCGAAGTCCGCGTGTTGAAACCGGGAGAGAGCTTCAGCCTGTAACTCCCGCACGGCAAATCAGCGTGGAGGGCAGGTTTCCTGGTGAAGGAACTGGCGGCACTCCTCCGGCGTGAACCAGCGGGTGAGGCGGTCTTCAGCAATCGCCATTAATTCATCGATGTCCATCGTGTAAACCCGCGCCGTTCCATCCCGGCTGGCCGTCGCCAGGTGGGTCCCATCCGGATTATAGGCGGCGCCGGTAACTAACCCCGTGTGACCGGGGAGCGTGAAGAGCACTTGCCGGCTCGCCATATCCCAAATCTTAGGCAAGTCGTTGCCTGCAGTGACGAGCCGAGATCCGTCGGGGCTGTAAGCGGTTGCAATCGAGCCATCGTTACCGGGAAGGGAGAACAGCTTCTGCCCAGTGTTGGCGTCCCATATCTCGGTAAATATAGCCCCGGAAGTAGCCAGTTGCTTGCCGTCCGGGCTGAAGGCAAGCCCCCACACTCTTTCGGGAAATTCTGTTAGGGTGATCAAACTCTGCCAGGTTTCAACCTCCCAAATGGTCACCAGGGTCTGGTTTTCGCCTTCTTTTGAAGGACCCGTTTGGTCGGTTGCTGTAGCTAGCCGGGTCCCGTCCGGGCTGAAGACCAGGTTGGTGCCGCCATTTCGGTTCGGGTGGATATAGAGCGTCTTCACAGGTGCGCCGCTCCTGGCGTCCCAAATACGAGCGGTGCCGTCCTCCCCGGTGGAGGCGAGGAACTTGCCATCCGGACTGTAAGCGACGGCGGAGACACCCGGGTGAAGCCCGCCGATCATGTAATCTCCCGTTTCACCCTGGCTGTCTTCGTACCCGACCAGGGTCAGCAGTGCCTGGCCGTTGTCCACATCCCAAATCCGGACGGTGAAGTCCCCTCCGCTGGAGGCAAGCTGTGAGCCGTCCGGGTGAAACGCGACCCCATACACCCTGCCTTCGTGGCCAGCAAGTTTGTGTAATAACCGGCCTGTCTGCCCGTCCCAAATGCGCACGTAACCGTCGAAGCTGGTTGTCGCCAGGCGGGAGCCGCTCGGGCTGAAGGCAACGCTCTTGAGCCGGTCTCCATGTTCCGCCAGAGTGAGCAGTTCCCGGCTGCCTTCGGGGGTGACGTCCCACACTTTTACGCTCCCATCCTCACTGGCGCTGGCCAGCGAGGATCCATCGGGAGAGAAGCGCAAGGCCGCTACATTGGCTGTATGCCCATTCAGCGTCATCAGCTCCTGGCCGCCATCGGGAGTGACCGCCCACACTTTAATAACTCCGTTTTGGCTGCCGGTCGCCAGGCGTGTTCCATCCGGGCTGAACGTAGTAGCCAATACGAGAGCTTCATGTCCACCAACGCTGAACAAGGGTTGCGCTGCCTCGCCTGCCAGCAGGGCGTTCAGATCCCATAGGGTCGCCCCCAAGCCATCAATATTATTTCCCACCAGGAAGGAACCGTCAGGACTGACCGCGGACCGACCAAGAAATAGATCCGGGAGAAACGTGAGTATCTCTTCTCCTGTCGCAGCGTCAACGATTCGCGTCTGATCAAGGTCTGCAGTCAGTAAGAATCTTCCATCAGCGATAAAGGCCAGGTGATTTTCACCCGAGAAACTTCCGGCGGGTGCTTCGAGTGTGTAGAGAGGATCGCCGGTGAAGGCATCCCAAACCCGGATGGTGCTATCACTGTTTGCCGAGGCCAACAGCTTTCCATCCGGACTGTATGCGATCGTGTTGAACCAGGAGGTATGGCCTCTCAGGGACAGCAGGGCTTCCCCGCTGGAGACAT
>JBQGEN010000456.1:0-24315 GCA_052039615.1 Sideroxyarcus sp.
TAGTAAAGAAGGTGCAGGAAAAAGATATGGCCGGCTCGGATGCGCTGATGAAGAACGAGTATGCGCGCGCATCACGCGACGTGATTCAGGATCTGACGGAGCTGAACAAGCAGCTGGAACACCGCGGCTAAGCAGTGCTCCGGCAGACTTCGGGTTGTTTGCGCGGCCCGCCCGTCGGAATGGACCTCCGCGCATGAATGCCTCGCGGCCGGCGCCCGGTGGGCGGCCGGGTCAATCAGAAGAATTTTTTCAATGTGGCGTCCAGCCAGCTGGATACTTCCCGGTCATTGCTGTCGGTAATGACCTTCACCGACTCGATGTAGTCGCGATCTTCGCCTTTGATGTGGCTGGCCAGCCAGCCCTTGAGCAGATGCAACAGCTCCGGCGCCACATCCTCGCCTTTGGCGGCGCGGCCCCGGATATCGGCGATCTTCTTCATGAAGATCTCGTGGATGCGCCGGTGTGCCTTGAGGTACACATACCCGGCCTTTTCCTGCAGGCTCTCCTCGAACTCGAAGTGGGTGACCGTGTAATTCAGCAAACCTTCCATCACGTGGTGCGTCTCGTCTGGATTGCCGGTGCGGCAGGCGCTGTCCAGTTCGTTGATGAAGTCGATGATTCGCTTGTGCTGCGTGTCGATGATGGGGATGCCCGATTCCAGGTCCTGAGTCCACTCCATGTACGCCATATTTCCCCTCCCTTTCGATGAGCTTGCCGACTGGATCTTGTAGCGCCGCTTGTTGTTCTGTGGCAAAGATAACCGATTTGCTGCCCGTTATCCAACCGCATTCTGCCGGCGAGCGGGCGGTTCTGCGACTATTCCTGTCCAACTCGGCTGCGGCGCTCAGCGCGGCTCGATCCGCCACAGGTGCTGAGACACCGAGAACCACGCCCCCAGCCAGCCCAGGTAGGCAGAAAAACCCAGCAGGGTCAGGCTGTCGCCGAGCGAGAGATGTTGCAGGCTGAAGTCGCTGGCGTAGAGCCGGGCCAGGGCGCCGACCTGGTGGTTGAGCAGCAGCAGGCTGCCTGCCACCAGCAGCCAGGCAGCGACGCCGCCGAGCAGCCCTTGGGTGAGGCCGAAGTAGAGGAAAGGGCGGCGGATGAAGGCGTCGGTCGCGCCGATCAGCTTCGCCACCTCGATCTCCTCGCGGCGCGTGAGTATCTGCAGGCGGATGGTGTTGAAGGTGATGGCGATAAGGGAAAAGCTTAGCAAGCCGGCAAGGATGGCAATCGCCAGGCGCCCGAAGTCCAGCAGCGCAGCCAGTTTGTGTATCCAGCTCGAGTCCAACTGCACGTGCTCGATGCGCGACCAGCTTTTCAGTTCGTCGCGCAGGGCTTCCAGTGTCTTCGCGTCGCCGTCCTTGGGGAGGATGATGAACGCATCGGGCAGCGGGTTCTGCGCCAGGCCGCCGATCACATCGGAGAGGCCGGCACTTTGCTGCAACTTTTTCAACGCCGCGTCGCGCGGAACGAACTCCACGCGCCTGATGGCGGCATGCTGTCCGAGCCGGTCGCCGATGCGCTCAATGTCGCTGGCGCTGGTGCTCATGGCGAGAAATACGCTGATCTGCGGCGTGCCCGCGATCTGCGTACCGAGGCTCTGCACGCTCTTCAGCAGCACATAGCCGCCGACGGGCAGGCTCAGTGCAATGCCGATGATGGTCACGTTGAGCAGCGAGGCGTTGGGCGTGAGCAGCAGGCGCTGCAGGGTGTGGCGCAGCACGCGCAGATGCTCGATCAGCGTGTTCATGCCCGCAGTTCTCCCTGATGAAGGTGGAGCGCGCGCGCCGGGAACTGGCGCAGGATGCTCTCGTCGTGGGTGGAGATGAGCAGCGTCACGCCGACCTGGTGGAACGATTTGAAGATGTTCATGATCTCGCTCGAATACTCGGTATCGAGGTTGCCGGTGGGTTCGTCCGCCAGCAGGATAGTCGGGCGGTTCACGATGGCGCGGGCGATGCACAGGCGCTGCTGCTCGCCGCCGGAAAGCGCGATGGGGTTGGCCTTCTCGCGTTCGAGCAGGCCGACCTTGTCCAGCGCCGCGCGCACGCGCTTGGCCGCCTCGCGGTGGTCAAAGCCGCAGATCTGCAAAGGCAGCATCACGTTGTCGAAGGCGTTGCGGTCGAACAGCAGTTTGTGGTCCTGAAAGATGAGTCCGATGTTGCGGCGCAGCGCGGGGATGGCGGCCGGCTTGATCGAGCGGATGTTCTGTCCCTTGACCAGCACGCCGCCGCTGCTCGGGCGCTCGATGGCGGCGACGAGCTTGAGCAGCGTGCTCTTGCCCGCGCCGGAGTGGCCCGTGAGATACACCATCTCGCCCTCGGCCACGTCGAAGCTCAGGTTCTTCAGCGCTTCATGGCCCCCCGGATAGCGCTTGTAGACCTGGTTGAATCTGATCATTGTTCGAGGCCCAGCAGTGCTGTCACAAAATCCTCCGCCATGAACGGCCGCAGATCGTCCAGTCCTTCGCCCACACCAATGAAGCGCACCGGGATGGGATGCGCCCTGGCGATGGCGGCGATGACGCCGCCCTTGGCAGTGCCGTCGAGTTTGGTCAGCACCAGGCCGGTCACGCCCAGCGCCTCGCCGAAGGCCTTGACCTGCGACAGCGCGTTCTGCCCGGTGTTGGCGTCCAGCACCAGCAACACCTCGTGCGGCGCGCCCGGCAGCGCCTTGTCGATCACGCGCTTCACCTTTTTGATCTCTTCCATCAGGTGCGTCTGCGTGGTCAGGCGTCCGGCGGTATCCGCCAGCACCACGTCGATGCCGCGCGCTTGTGCCGCTTGTACCGCGTCATAGATCACCGCCGCCGCATCGCCGCTCTGCTGCGCGATGACCGTGACGTCGTTGCGTTTTCCCCACTCCATGAGCTGTTCGCGCGCGGCGGCACGGAAGGTGTCGCCCGCGGCCAGCAGCACCGATTTGCCCTGGTTTTGGAAATGCTTGGCAAGTTTGCCGATCGAGGTGGTCTTGCCGGCACCGTTGACACCGCACAGCATGATGACGAAGGGGCGATGCGGGTCGACATCCAGCGGCTTGGCCAGCGGCTGCAACAGCTTGAGCAGCGCCTGCGCCAGCGCTTCCTTCAACTGCGCGGCCTCGCTCAGGCGCTGCTCCCTGACCTGGCGGCGCACGTCCGCCAGCAGCCAGCCGGTCGCGTCCATACCCACGTCGGCGGTGATGAGTATGGTCTCCAGTTCCTCGTAAAGGTCTTCGTCTATCCTGCCGCCGGGAACGAGCAGGGCGGTAAGCTGCCCACCGGTGCGCGCCAATCCGTCCGTCAAACGGTTCAGCCAGCTCTTCGATTCGGCGGTGGCAGGAGTCTTTTTCAGGAAGCTAAACATGCAAGAGTGTTCGGGCGTGGATGAAATGTCGCATAATGCGCGCTCATTTTATGCCGAATCGCGCATCCATGGGACAGGGAAATGAGAGTACATCTGATTGTTGTTGCGCTATTGCTTCAGGTTTCATCCGCCGTACAGGCGGAGGTGTATGAAAGGACATTGAGCAACGGCCTCAAGGTCATCGTCAAGGAAGACCATCGTGCGCCGGTGCTGGTGCAGCAGATCTGGTATCGCGCGGGCAGCATGGACGAGCGCACCGGCGTCACCGGTGTGGCACATGTGCTGGAACACATGATGTTCAAGGGCACGGCGGACGTTCCCGCCGGCGAGTTTTCCAAGCGCATCGCGGCGGCGGGCGGGCGCGAGAACGCGTTCACCAGCTACGATTACACGGCGTATTTCCAGCAACTGCACAAGTCCAGGCTGGCGCTGGCGATGCGGCTGGAATCGGACCGCATGCGCAACCTGCTGCTGAAGGAAAAGGAGTTCGACAAGGAGGTCAAGGTGGTGATGGAGGAGCGCCGCTGGCGCACCGACGACGAACCGCACTCGCTGATGTTCGAGAAACTGATGGCGGCCGCGTACCAGGAGCATCCCTACCAGCACCCGGTGATCGGCTGGATGAACGATTTGCAGAACATGCGCGCGGCCGACGCGCGCGACTGGTACAAGACCTGGTATGCGCCCAACAATGCGACGCTGGTGATTGCGGGCGACGTCAAGGCGCAGGAGGTGTTCACGCTGGCGCAGCGTTACTACGGCGGCATCCCCGCGGTCCGGCAGCCGCAGCGCAAGGCGGTGGGCGAAGCGGCGCAGCTCGGCATCAAGCGCATCACGGTCAAGGCTCCGGCAGAGCTGCCCTATCTCATCATGGCCTGGCACGCGCCGACCGTGCGCGATGCGGAGAGGGACTGGAAGCCCTACGCGCTGGAAGTACTGTCGGGCGTGCTGGACGGCAACAGCTCGGCGCGCCTGAACAAGGCGCTGGTGCGCGAACAGCAGGTGGCTCAGGACGTGGGTACGGGCTATGACAGCGTGGCGCGCGGTCCCGGACTGTTCCTGGTGGAAGCGACGCCACGCGAGGGCCGCACGGTGGCCGATGTGGAGCAGGCGCTGCGCGAGCAGCTGGCGCTGCTGGTGCGCGACGGCGTGAGCGCCGAGGAGCTGCAGCGCGTCAAGGCGCAGGTGATGGCGGGCGAAGTGTACAAGCGCGATTCGGTGTTCTACCAGGCCATGCAGATCGGGCAGCTGGAAAGCATCGGCTTGTCGCACAAGCTCATCCCGCTGATGCTGCAGAAGCTGCAGGAAGTTACCGCGCAGCAGGTACAAGATGTCGCGCGCGAGATATTCAACGACGATCACCTGACGGTTGCGGTGCTCGACCCGCAGCCGCTGTCGGAGAAACCCAAAGCCAATCCGGGAGTGGCCCATGCTCACTAGATTCTTTTCTGCCCTCGTTCTGTCGTTCGTCGCCGGCGTGGCCTTTGCCACGCCGCAGATCCAGCACTGGCAGGCGCCCAGCGGCGCTCGTGTCTATTTCGTCGAGGACCACGGCCTGCCGATGCTGGACGTGGCGGTGGATTTCGCCGCCGGCAGCGGCTTTGACGTGGCGGGCAAGGTCGGCGTGGCCAGCCTCACTTACGGCATGCTCGACCTCGGCGCGCAGGGCCTGAGCGAGGACGACATCGCGCGCAAACTGGCCGACATCGGCGCGCACCTGGGCGGACAGGTCGACAGCGACCGGGCGGGGTTGCGCGTGCGCACCTTGAGCAATGCGACAGAACGCGATGCGGCGCTGGACATCCTGGCGCGCTGCCTGCAGCAGCCGCTGTTCCCGGAGCCGGTGCTGGCGCGCGAAAAGGCGCGGCTGATCGCCGCCCTGAAAGAGGCCGAGACGCAGCCGGAGAGCATCGCAGAAAAGGCGTTCGGGCGCGCGGTATTCGGCGTGCATCCCTACGGTTGGCACACCGAAGTGACGGATGTGGAGAAGATACAGCGCGCCGAACTGGAGGAGTTCTATCGCGCCCATTACGGCGCGAAGCAGGCAGTGGTCGCCATCATGGGCGACGTCACCCGCGCGCAAGCCGAAGCCATCGCGCAGCGCCTGACCGCCGGTCTGCCTGCAGGCGGCGCGGACGCGCGCATCGCGCAGGTGATGATCCGCATCCAGCCCAGCGAGAAGCGAATTCCGCATCCGGCCAGCCAGAGCCACATCCTGATCGGCACGCCCGGCATCGCGCGCAGCGACGAGGACTATTTTCCGTTGTATGTCGGCAATTACATCCTGGGCGGCGGCGGTTTCGTATCGCGGCTGATGAACGAGGTGCGCGAGAAGCGCGGCATGGCCTACAGTGTGTACAGCTACTTTATGCCGATGCAGCAGCCGGGCGCGTTCCAGATCGGCTTGCAGACCAAGAAGGAGCAGGCCGACGAGTCGCTGCACCTGGTGCGCCAGACGCTGCGCACTTTCGTGGACAAGGGCGTGACCGCGCAGGAACTGCGCGCGGCCAAGCAGAACATCGTCGGCGGCTTCCCGCTGCGCATCGACAGCAACAAGAAGATACTCGATTACCTGAGCGTGATCGGTTTTTACGAACTGCCGCTGACCTATCTGGACGACTTCACCAACAGGGTGGAGAAGGTCACTGCCCGGCAGATCCACGACGCGTTCAAGCGCCGCATCGATCCGGACGCGCTGGCGACGGTGATCGTCGGTGCGCCGATGGCGGACGATCCGCAACCTGCTGCAGCTCAAGCGGAATCGGCAGCGCCCGCGGGAGTATCGAAATAAACAAGGTCCGCATCATCGGTGGCACCCACCGCAGCCGCTACATCGAATTCCCCGATGCCGAAGGATTGCGCCCCACGCCGGACCGGGTGCGCGAGACGCTGTTCAACTGGCTGGGGCAGACCCTGTACGGCAAGCGCTGCCTGGATCTGTTCGCCGGCAGCGGCGCACTGGGTTTCGAGGCGGCCTCGCGCGGCGCCGAACAGGTGCTGATGGTCGAGAATAACCGTACGGTTTATCAGGCATTGCAGAGCAATATCAGGAAGTTGGCCTTCAGCAATGTAGCCTTGCGTTGCGAGGATGGGCTAAAATTCGCCCGGCAAGAAAACGGGTTGTTCGATGTGGTCTTTCTCGACCCCCCCTTTAAAAGCGATTACCTGCCCCAAGTACTTCCCCTGCTGGCAAACAGTTTGGCGCAAGACGGGGTGGTCTATCTGGAAAGTGGAACAGCGTTCGAGCCGGATGCCGCTTGGAAAGTGCTCAAGCGTGCCAAGGCGGGTGCGGTGCATTATCAATTATTGGAACGCGTATGAGCATGACCAAGGTAGTCTATCCGGGAACGTTCGACCCCATCACGCGCGGGCATGAGGACGTGGTGCGCCGCGCCGCCGGCTTGTTCGAAGAAGTGGTGGTGGCCATCGCGGCCAGCCGCAGCGCAACGCTGTTCACACTGGATGAGCGGGTGACGATGGCGCGCGAGGTATTCGCGGGTTTCGACAACGTCAAGGTCGAAGGCTTCGACGGCCTC
Organism: Sideroxyarcus sp.; assembly: GCA_052039615.1. Lineage (GTDB taxonomy): Bacteria > Pseudomonadota > Gammaproteobacteria > Burkholderiales > Gallionellaceae > Sideroxyarcus. The sequence goes on from JBQGEN010000456.1 coordinate 6,881, forward strand.
TTGATGAGCTATGTGCGCTCGCAGAACGCGCGCGTGGTGCTGCGCGGATTGCGCGCGGTGTCGGATTTTGAATACGAGTTCCAGATGGCGGGAATGAACCGGACGCTGCACCCCGATGTCGAAACGGTATTCCTGACGCCTGCCGAACAGTACACCTTCATTTCGGCCAGTATCGTGCGCGAGATCGCGCGCTTTGGCGGAGACGTGAGCAAGTTTGTGTCACCCTCGGTGGTCGCACGGTTAGAACAAAAGAATCAACGTAAAGGAGAGTAAAAATGGCACTGATCATCACCGACGAATGTATCAACTGCGACGTATGCGAGCCGGAATGCCCGAACGACGCCATCTCGCAAGGCGAGACCATCTACGTCATCGACCCGGCCAAATGCACAGAATGCGTCGGCCACTACGACACGCCGCAATGCGTGGAAGTGTGCCCGGTCGACTGCATCCCGCATGACCCGAACCATGTGGAGACCAAGGAACAGCTGCAGGCCAAGTACGAGAAATTGATGGCGGCGAAGAAATAATAGTAGTGCCGCGCCGCAAGCCGACGAAAACCCGCACCCAAGGTGCGGGTTTTTTTATGGGCTGGGACATTTTCGGCCTGGCGGCCGCCCGGGGCCTGCCGCCTCAGCGCTGGCAGTGCGGACAGTAGAACGTCGAGCGCTGACCCTGCCGCAACTGTTTGATGGGCGTGCCACACTGGCGGCAGGGTTCCCCCGTCCGCCCGTACACGAAATAGTGCTGCTGGAAGTAGCCGCTGCTGCCATCGCTGTGCACGAAGTCGCGCAACGTGCTGCCGCCCTTGCGAATGGCGGCGCGCAGCACGTCCTTGATGGCCTGCGCCAGGCGCCGGCAGCGCGCCAAGGACAGCTTCCCCGCCGCCAGTTGCGGACGGATGCCGGCGCGGAACAGCGCCTCGTTGGCGTAGATGTTGCCCACGCCCACTACCAGGTGGCTGTCCATGATGACCTGCTTGATTGCCGCGCTGCGTGTGCGCGTGGCGCGGTACAGATGTTCGCCGTCGAAATCCCTCCCCAGCGGCTCCGGGCCGAGCGCCGCCAGCAAGGGGTGCAGCGCGATGTCTCCCTCGTGCCAGAGCACTGCGCCAAAGCGGCGCGGGTCGCGCAGCCGCAGCACCGTCCCGTTCTGCAGCAGCAGATCGAAATGGTCGTGCGTGTCAGCGGGCGTCGGCGACGTCAGTATGCGCAAGCTGCCGCTCATGCCCAGATGCAGGATGAGCGTGCCGTGGTCGAATGCAATGAGCAGGTATTTTGCGCGCCGTTGCAGCTGGCGGATGGTCTGTTCGCGCAACAGCTCGGGGAGCTCTTGGGGAATGGGCCAGCGCAAGCTGGGATTGCGGATGACAATGTGGCGGACCTGTTGTCCGGTCAGATGGGGGGCGATGCCGCGCAGCGTGGTCTCGACCTCGGGCAGTTCAGGCACGGCATTCCTTTCTGCTAATGGTCACTTTGGGAGTACTCACGTCTATTCGAGCATCGGAATGCTGGTCGGGTTCGCGTTGGTGCAAGTATAAGGGATACCGTTCCCTGTCTTCCTTGATGACGGCAGTGTCTTGCGCGGGATGCACGGATTGGTGATCGCACAGGGCCAGGAGCCCGAGTCACTGCCTCGACGTCGTGATGGATGGTTGCATTACAGACGGCTCACAGCGCAAGGAGCATCCCTAAGCTGACAAAACCATAGCGATGATCAAATCTGCTGGAGGTGAAGCCGTTATAGGTGAACGGGATCTCTCCGACGAACTGGTTGCTCATCAGTTGCGCGCGAACGAATGCTGCGGCGTTTTGTGAGACCTTTCGCAAGATTTCCCCGACAATGATGCGATTGGTTGTGTAGGCGGCCCCTCCGCGGTCGGTAATCCGGGCATCTACGCCATCACGGTTCAGTCTCTGAAAATGGTAACCACCGGTCAACTGCCAATCATCACCATGCCATTGCAGCATGGTACCTGCATGGGTGTAGCGCGCGTCATAGGATAGCTCCTGAAGGACATTGGTGGGGGTCGAAACGGTTGCGTCAAGCAGGTCGCCGCACGGCGCTGCCAACGTGGCCGTAGTTCCCGAAGGAGCGAACACCAGGTTGAAGACGCAGCCGTCTGCGGTGGTGAGCGTGGCCGTCATGGAGTCCACCGTTACGCGGCTGGTGCCCGTGCCGATGAAGGCAGACCAATCGGTCTGATCACCGAGACGCCAAGTGCCTAGCAAGTCCACCTGCTTCTGGACATCCTTGGGGTTGATGACGTTAAGGGTGTTCAGCGTTTGCCCCTGGAACGTGGTCGAGGTCGACTTGCCGAGCGAGCCGGCGGAATTTCCCCATGCTCCCACGCGCAACGCAGAACTAACATTCCTTGAGTAACCGGATTCGAAAAATCGGTACTGTGCTGCCACCTGCCAGCTGGAAATGGAGTGTTCGTCCTGCCGGTATTCGATCTCGCGCTTCCATAGTGCGCCGTCGATCGACAGCCGGTTACCAGGCGCGTAGGCTCCCCGCATGTGCCACCCGCTGTAGTCGCCGACATTGGTGCCGCCGTAAACGGGATCGCCGGCGCGGGCATTGAATACGTCCAACGTGCTGTTGACCGCGTCATACGCCAGCTCCACTCGGCCTTCTCCCGCTTCCATGCGAGTGTCGGCTGACAGAAAGGCATCCAGCGGCGCGGCACACAGCGGGAGTGGCAACGAGAACAGGGCGGCTAGCACGATACGCATTTAGTTTCCATCGCCATCATGAAAAGGGAACACGCAGTGCATGTTCCCTTGACGAGACGCTTATCGAGGCGCGCTAGAGCACGGTAACGCGAATGGTAAATCCCTTGCCGGAGAATTTGCCCTTGTTCGGGAACCCGGCTGCTACGGGCGCGCTCGTTGCTATTGAAGATGCCCGCGATATCGCGGAGGCGTTGTTCATATACAGCCGGCCGTTGTTCATCGCGACCATGACATCGAAAGTACCCCTGGCCAGGCTCAGATTGGCGAAGCCGGGCTGAACCGCCAGCGCATTCATCGCAGCAGTCCAGTCGACGGTAATGACGTTGTTATGGCTGGCAAGCACGTTGGCGGCTGCGTTGACGAGTACTGCCGTGAAGGTTGTGCCAGTCCCATTCTTGCCATACGCGTACAGCTTGGCCGATGCGGGGATGGTCACGGAGATCGTGCCATTGTCGTTTGCCACCCTGACCTTGTCGATGAACAGCCATAGTTCGCGACCGCCCCCCACTTCCATTGCCCTGAGGCTCGCCGATGTCTTTGACGAAAATTCCGGATTGCCGTTAATCGCAACGTCCACGGACGCCGATGACAGCGGACCGGCAACCGTCACGCTGTAAGGCTGTGTCGTGATCGTCACGGGTGTATTGTTTACTTTCGGAGAGGAAAGAACCACGCCGTGCCACCTCACTGTTATCGGATCCAGAGGGACGCCGACACAGGCATTGCGGACATGATTGGCGGCAGCTTCCAGGTTTGCGGCGGCAGCTGGCAGTCCGTCGGTGGCCGCGGACATTACCGCTGCTGCCAGGGTATCGACCAGGGTATTGGCAGCGATACCGTTTGCCGTGACGCCCAGTGCATTGGCGACTGGCGCGGTCATCAAGGATGAAATTTCGCCCACCGCCGAAACCAGTTCGTCAGTCTTGGCGTTCTCTTCGGCGACGACGCTTGGCAGAGTCTCGGGAGTTGCGGCAGCAATGGCTGCAACCTGGGCAGCCAGGGCCGGCGCTACGATCCCGGAGACCATGTCGGGACTCAAGGCTGCGACCGCCGCCGAGACTCCCGGTTCTGCCTGCGCCTGGATCGCGGCTTGCCGTATCGCTTGCCCGGTAACTGGCTGTGTCGTGGCGGCTGTCAGGCCTTGCGTAGTGGATGCGTTCGCTATTGCGGAGCCAGTGCCCCGGCTTGCGGCAGGATACATGCCGGCTGCGGCGGCTGCGCCCGAGGCGGCGGCGGCGACAGCTCTGGCAGTGCCCGACAGCAGGGTCTGGACGGCATTTGCTGTTGTCTCCGCGGTCAGCGCGTCGGCCGTGGTTGCCGGCACGACTTGGGAAGAAGTCAGGCCGAGGGTGCCGGCGACCTGGGCGGCCGCATTGTCGACATCGGCCGGCAAATGAACATCGCCGCCGCTGGCCCGGACCTGACCGTCAACCAGTGTGGTCAACGGCGTAACGACAGGGTTGGCGCTGGGTGGTGCAGTCAAAGCCGTGCCACTCAAATCGGCGCCGGTAATCGTGTCGGTGCCGCCCTCAACGCATACGGTGTGCGCTTCTGCCGTGACGGCCGGAAAAGTAAAGCTGCCGTTGTCGTTGGTTGTCACTGCAGTGGCATCGCCGGCCCCGCCGCAAACGCCATCGTTGTTGGAGTCGATGCTCACGGTTGCGGCGCTTATGGGGCCTTTCACGGCCGAACCTTCGAACCCAAGCGCTGGCGGCGTTGGGGAGGGCGAAGATTCGCTGCCTCCACCGCAGGAAGCCAGCATCAGTAGGAAGGTCGCGCCAAGGCCACGTTCGGCAGCCTTTCTCAGATTTTGCGTGTTCATCATCGCATTCCCCTTTTTAGAATCCGGCACGGGGATCAAGGAAGCCCCCGTCCAAGCAGTATCGAGTTCACGTCGCCATGGAGATGCTCAAGCGTGTGCGGAACGTTTTTCGTTCCGGATTTGGCGTAAGGCATAATCCCTGAGCGGCGTGACACCTGAAATGGAGTGCATGCCCACTTTGCAGGGGAGGTCGATACCTACTTCGCGGGGGGTATATACCTTAGGCGGTTGCCACTGAACTTGCGAGTGGAGGTGGTTCTTTGGGATGGATGGCGATGTTGCGGGCCGGCTGGCCGGTCAGTCAGATGGGCGGGGCGATGCCGCGCAGCGAGGTCTCGACCTCGGTCAGATCAGGCATTTCTTCTGCGCCGCCACGCCCAGACGCCCGCCGCGACGAATGCCAGCGGCAGCAGGATGAGGAAGGTGGTGGCGATGGCGGTGAGCTGGTGTTTGCTCAGGGTGACGGTCCCATCCTTCGCGGCGCGCGGCTGCACGGTGATGAGCCGTTCCTCGTTCGCCAGCCAGTTAACCATGTTGATACCGAGGTCGAGGTTGCCGCCGTTGCCGGAATAGGCGTTGGCCAGGAAGGCGCCGTTGCCCACCACGATGACGCGCTGTTCGCGGTCGTTCATGGCGCGTTGCAGCGTGACGGCCAACTCGACCGGGCCGGGGATGTCACGCTCGCGGTTAAAGCGCTTGCTCACGCGGGACTCGCTGACCCAGCCGCGCGCGGCACCTTCCACCAGCATGTGTTTTTCCCAGCCGTCCCGGGGTTCGATGCTCAGGGCACGGGCGTAGGGGAACACGGTGATCAGATCGAAGTCGCGCGTGACGGCATGCGGCGGGTAGCCCGCCCCTAGCGTCCAGTTGGACGGCGCGTTCATCTCCTGTGCGGCGGGATCGATCACGATGCCGGGGATGAAGGTGAGTCCCAGCTTTTCCGCCAGCGGCTCCAGGCCGCGCAGCGGCTCGGCATCCAGCAGCCACAGCAGGTTGCCGCCGTTGTCGAGATAGCGCAGCAGCTTCTTTACTTCGCCCGGCATCAGCCTGGTTTGCGGATGGGTGAGCACCAGCATGCTGGCGTTGTCGGGCACCTCCTGCGCCACGGCGAGATTGAGGCTGGCCAGGCGATAGCCGAGCTGCCGCAGGCGTCCGCCGAATTCGCCGAGGTCATGGTTGGCGATGCCGTCCAGCTTGCGTTCGCCGTGTCCGGAGATATGCATCAGCAACTGCTCCTTGCTGTGCGCCAGACGCAGCAGGGCGCTGGAAAGCGTCTGCTCGTTCAGCGTGGAGATATGTTCGGTTCGCCCCGCATATTCCACCACCATCTCGCCGTTGCCGCTGACGGCGACCTTGCGCATGGCTTCCGCATCCTTCACCGGATCGACGAAGGTCAGAGAGATGTCCTGTTTGTAGCGCTGGTACAGCGCGACGAATTCGCGGATGAGCTTGCGGATGTCGCCTAGTCGTGCGTCCCGTTCGCCGACGTAAACCGTGATCTGCACCGGCCCCTGCAGCAAGGCCAGCGCATCCACGCTGCCCGGCTCCAGGCTGTTCAACGCGTTCTGCGTGACGTCCCACTGCGCGGGATAGCGCGCGGCCAGTTGGAACAGCGCGCCGACCGCCGCCAGCACCAGCAGCAGCGAGACGATGCGCTTGAGCAGGGGAAGGTGGCGCTTCATGCTGCGTGCCGCCGTTCTCGTGCGAGCTGGCGTACCGTCAGCCACAGCAGGGTCGCGATGAACAGCGCGAAATAGACCAGGTCGGCGCTGTTGACCAGGCCCACGTTCAGGTTCTGGAAATGGGCGCTGGGCGAGATCGCGCGCAGGAAGCTGCGGTTGTCGCTTGTACTCATCTCCAGCAGCCACAAGGCGAACGACAGTCCCAGCGCACTGACTGCGGCGATGACGGGCTGTCTGTTCAATGCGGAGAAATACAGGCCCAGCGCGGCATAGCTGGCGGCGAGCAGCAGCACGCCGAGGAAGTTGGCGAGCAGGAGGCCGACGTCGGCATGCGTGCCGAGCAGCAGCGTGGCCGCCATGGCGGCACAACCGGCCACGATGAGTGCAAGCAGCAGCAGCAGGCCGAGGAATTTTCCCAGCACGATATGCGTCGCCGAAACCGGCGCGGTGAGCAGCAGCACCCAGGTCTGGTTGCGACGCTCCTCGGCGATCAGGCGCATGGTGAACAGCGGGATCAGCAGCATCAGCAGCAGCGCCAGTGCGCTGCACAGCGGCGCGGCGATGGCGATGGTCGCGCCCGGCGCGTTGCCGAGCTGCGCCAGTTGCGCCTGCACCTGCAGATAATCGTCCAGGCGCGCGAAGTAGAACCAGGCGAACAGGAATTGCAGGAGTGCCAGCATCGCCCAGGTGGAGGGGGCGGCGAACAGGCTGCGAAATTCCTTTTTGGCGATGGTGTAGATCATGCGCCTGCCGCCCCGTTTTCGGTGATCTGCAGGAACGCCTGCTCCATGGTGCCGTTTGCCAGCATCTCGGCGCTGCTGCCGCTGAAGATCACGCGCCCATGCTGCAGGATGACCACGCGGTCGCACAGGCTCTCCGCCTCGTTCAGCAGGTGGGTGGAAAGGATCACGCTGCTGCTGTCGCCCAGCTCGCGGATCAGCGCGCGGATGTCGCGGATCTGCGCCGGGTCCAGGCCGACCGTGGGTTCGTCCAGCACCACCACGGGCGGGTTGTGGATGATCGCCTGCGCGATGCCGACGCGCTGCTGGTAGCCCTTGGAAAGCGTGCCGACCACCTTGCGACCGCTGTGTTGCAGGCCGCAGCGCTGCTTGGCCCGCTCCAGCGCCTCGCCGAGGCCGGGGGGCGGGACGCGGTGCAGGCGCGCGGCGAACAGCAGATAGTCGTCGACGCGCATGTCGCGGTACAGCGGCGGCTGTTCAGGCAGGAAGCCGATGCAGGCCTTGGCCTGTTCCGGCTGCCGCGCCAGGTCGTAGCCGCAGATCTCCACGCTGCCGCTGCTGGGCGGCAGCGCGCCGGTGAGCATCTGCAAGGTCGTGCTCTTGCCCGCGCCGTTGTGGCCGAGCAGCCCGAGCACCTCGCCGCGGCGCAGTTCCAGCGATACGCCTTTGACTGCCAGCATGCGCGCGCCATGGCGGCGGGTAAGCTCGTGTGCGGACAGGGTAACGGGGGTGCTCATGCGAATGGAGCCGGCGGTTTTGAGTTAGTGCGAATATAACCTAATATGTCACCTCGCACCAAAACACGCGAGTCATCGATGAATCTCTCCAATTACCGGCTTACTTTTTTCGCGCTGCCCCTGCTGGCGGCTTGCGCGCATGCCCCGCAACAGACGCCCGCGGAGCCGCCGATGCCGGCAGACCGGGCGCATCTGGAACAGATCGACGCGGAACCGACGTCTGCGCTGCCCAATGTGATGCTGACCGACCGCTTGCTGTATGAGTTCCTGCTGGGCGACATCGCGGCGCAGCGCAACAGGCCGGAGCTGGCGGCACAGGCCTATCTCGATCTGGCCAAGACCACGCGCGACCCGCGCGTGGCCAGACGCGCCGCACAGCTGGCGTATGAGGCGCGCCAGCTGGATGTGGCGGTGGAAGCGTTCCAGTTGTGGCAGGAGCTGGAGCCTTCCTCGCCGCTGGCCAAACAGATGCTGCTCTCGCTGCTGCTTTCGGGCGGCAGGCTGCAGGAGGCGCGGCCGCATCTGGATGCCGTGCTGCAGGCCGACCCGGCGAATGCCGGGCATGTGTTCAAGAGCATCTATCCGCTGGTGGCGCGTTCGCCGGACAAGTCCGCCGTGCTCGACTGGATGATCGAGGTGACCCATTACCATTCGGACGTGGCGGAAGGGCACTGGGCCGTGGCGCAAGCGGCGGCGGCGGCTGGCAAGATGGATCTGGCGCGGGCCGAGGCGCACCGCGCGGTGACGCTGAAGCCGGATTGGGACGTGGCGGCGGTGTTCGAGGCGGAGCTGTATCTGGTCAGCGAACCGCAACACGGCCTGGAGCTGTTGAAGCAATATCTGGACGCGCATCCCGGCAACAAGGACGTGCGCCTGTATTACGCGCGCGCCCTGCTCAACCAGAAGCAGTTCGCGCCTGCGCGCGAAGAGTTCCAGCATTTGCTGCAGGATCGCCCGGACAGCCCCGATCTGGCCTTCGCCATCGCGCTGATCTCCATGCAGATGGGCGAATACCCGCGCGCCGAGCAGGAACTGCAGCAGGCGCTGAGCAAGGGCGGCAAGGAAGAGAGCACGGTGCATTACTACCTGGCGCAGCTGAACGAGGCGCGCCAGAACGAGGCCGCCGCGCTGGAGCACTACCGCCAAGTGCAGGGAGGCGAATACGCCTATGCCGCCCGGCTGCGCGAAGTCGCCCTGCTGGACAAGGCGGGCAAGCTGGAGGAGGCGCGCGCCGTCCGGGCGCGCGCCGTTCCCCGGACCGATCAGCAGCGCGTGCAGCTGATCCTGATCGACGCGCAATTGCTGCGCGAGGGCAAGCAGTACGAGAGCAGCTATCGGGTGCTGGCGCAGGGGCTGGAGAAGTTCCCCGAGCAACCGGACCTGCTGTATCAGACCGCGATGGCTGCCGACAAGCTAAAGAAGAACGAGCTGTTCGAGCAGCTGATCCGCAAGCTGATGAAGATCGAGCCGGACAATGCGCATGCCTACAACGCACTGGGCTACAGCCTGCTCGATCGCAACGTGCGCATCCAGGAGGCGATGAAGCTGGTGGAGAAAGCCTATCAGCTCGCGCCGGACGACGCCGCGATCATCGACAGCATGGGGTGGGGCCATTATCTGCTGGGCGACCTGGACAAGAGCGTCGAATTCCTGGAGCGCGCGTTCAGCGCCAATCCCGATCCGGAGATCGCCGCCCATCTGGGCGAGGTGCTGTGGAAGCGGGGTGACAAGGAGGGGGCGCGCAAAGTCTGGACCGACAGCGCTCAGGCCAATCCCGACAATGAAGCGCTCAAGGCGGTGATGAAGCGCTTCCTGCCCTGATATGCGCCGTTCCTTCCTGGTGGCGATCCTGCTGCTCGCCGGCTGTGCCAGCGCGCCCGTCGCGTTGCAGCGCCCGCCGCAGGCGGACGCGCCGTTCGCCTTCAACGGGCGCGTCGCCATAAAACAGGGTGAGCAGCGCGACAGCGCGGGGATGCGCTGGGTGCACGGCACGGCGACAGACGAGATCCTGCTGCTGGCCCCGCTGGGGCAGACGGTGGCGCGCATCCGCCGCGATGACGGCGAGGCGACGCTGGATGCCTCCGGCCAGCACTACGCCGCACAGGACATGGAATCACTGATGCAACAAGTGCTGGGCTGGCAACTGCCGCTGGCCGGCCTGCGCTACTGGGTCACGGCGCTGCCAGCGCCGGAAGGCGAATCACATATCGAGCGCGATGCGAGTGGAAAAGTGAGCCTGCTGCGCCAGCACGGCTGGGAGATAAGCTACTCGCGCTACGCGGCGGAGACCGGCGATGCCCTGCCGCTGCGCCTGCAACTGCGGCGCGAGGAGGTGGAGGTGCTGCTGTTGATCGACGAATGGGAGGCGCAGTGAACACGCTCACCTGTCCGGCGCCGGCCAAGCTCAACCTGTTCCTGCACGTGGTCGGGCGCCGTGCCGACGGCTACCACCTGCTGCAGACCCTGTTCCGCTTCATCGACCTGAACGACACCCTGCGCTTCACGCTGCGGAGCGATGGCGCAGTGCGCCGCGTCAATGTCCTGGACGGCGTGCTGCCGGAGCAGGACCTGTGCGTGCGCGCCGCGCGCCTGTTGCAGCAGGAGACCGGCACCAGCCTGGGCGTGGACATCGAGCTGGAGAAGCGCATCCCGATGGGTGGCGGCCTGGGTGGCGGCAGCTCGGACGCGGCGACCACGCTGCTGGCGCTGAACCGCCTGTGGGGTCTGGGTCTGTCGCGCGAACGGCTGATGCAGCTGGGGCTGACCCTGGGGGCGGACGTGCCGGTGTTCGTGTTCGGTGAGAACGCTTTTGCCGAGGGGGTGGGGGAGCGGCTGCAGCCGTATTTCCTGCCCGAGGCATGGTATGTGGTGCTGTGCCCGCCGGTGCATGTTCCTACGGTACAGATATTCACGCATCCGGAATTGACACGAAATACGATTTCGATGACAATGCGCGCCCTTCCGAAGGGGCCGGGTTCTTGGCCGGGCCGTACGGAGGGTGGTTTGAAACTGGGTAACGACCTGCAGGCAGTGGCGTGCAAGTTGTATCCGGAAGTGGGAAACCATCTCGCGTGGCTGGCGCAGTTTGCGCCGTCGCTGATGACCGGATCCGGCGCATGCGTGTTCGCCGAGTTCGCCACCGAGGCTGAAGCACAAGCGGTATTGCGACAGTTGCCGCCGACCATGCGCGGATACGTCGCGCGCGGCCTGCAACAGCACCCGCTGAAAGATTTTGCAGCAACGGAAGCCGTATAGGACGTGGCAAGCAGCGCGTCTGACGGTCTCTGAAAGTTTATTGGGGAGTCGCCAAGTGGTAAGGCATCGGATTTTGATTCCGACATTCGTAGGTTCGATCCCTACCTCCCCAGCCAGATTCCTAAATCAAGTCGTGATGGGCGTTCGCGCCCATTTTAATTTTGCGAGGTGACCATGTCCGGCGACATGATGGTCTTCACCGGTAACGCCAATCCCAAGCTCGCGCAAGACGTGGCGAAGCATCTGCATATCCATCTCGGCCGCGCCACCGTCGGCCGTTTTTCCGACGGGGAAGTGATGGTCGAGCTGCTCGAGCATGTGCGCGGCAAGGACGTGTTCGTGCTGCAATCCACCTGCGCGCCGACCAACGACACCCTGATGGAAGTGATGGTGATGGTGGATGCGCTGAAGCGCGCATCGGCCGGCCGCATCACCGCCGCCCTGCCGTATTTCGGCTATGCCCGCCAGGACCGCCGTCCCCGTTCCGCGCGCGTTGCGATCACGGCCAAGGTGGTGGCGGACATGCTGACCGGCGCCGGCGTGGACCGCCTTCTGACCATGGACCTGCACTCCGACCAGATCCAGGGCTTTTTCGACATCCCGGTGGACAACGTCTATGCGGCCCCCATCCTGCTGTCGGATGTGTGGAAGCAGAACTACCAGAATCTGGTGGTGGTCTCGCCGGACGTGGGCGGCGTGGTGCGTGCCCGCGCGCTGGCCAAGCGCCTGGAATCCGACCTGGCGATCATCGACAAGCGCCGTCCCAAGCCCAATGTAGCCAAGGTGATGAACATCATCGGCGACGTGGCCGGCCGCACCTGCATCATCATGGACGACATGGTGGACACCGCCAACACCCTGTGCGAAGCGGCGAATGCCTTGAAGGAAAAAGGCGCCGCGCGCGTGATCGCCTACTGTACGCACCCGGTGCTGTCCGGCCCGGCCATCGAGCGCCTGGAAAAATCGGCGATCGACGAACTGGTGGTCACCGACACCATCCCGTTGCGCGAAGAAGCTCGCAACTGCAAGCGCATCCGCCAGCTGAGCGTGGCGGAACTGCTGGCCGAGACCATGCGCCGCATCAATGCCGAGGAGTCGGTCAGCTCGCTGTTCATGGATTAAGAATTTGCGGTGGCCACTTCGGTCATCGCGCAACCCGGAGCCCTCTGGTCGCGGAGAGCTCCACAGAAGTGGAGAAGTGAAATGACTATCGAAATCAGCGCAACAACACGCCAAGTGCAAGGAACGGGTGCGAGCCGCCGTCTGCGCAAGGCGAATCGCGTCCCCGGCATCGTTTATGGTACCGGCGAAGCGACCATGATCGAACTCGATCACAACACCCTGTATTACGCACTGCGCAACGAAGCGTTCCACGCATCGGTTCTGTCGCTGGACCTGGACGGCAAGAAGGAATCCGTGCTGCTGCGCGATTTTCAGATGCACCCGTTCCGCCAGCAAGTGCAGCATATCGACTTCCAGCGCGTCGACGCGAAGAAGAAGATCCACATGAAGGTGCCGTTGCACTTCCTGAATGCCGAGATCGCTCCCGGCGTGAAGACCAGCGGCGGCATCATCAGCCACGTGCTGAACGAGCTCGAAGTCGCCTGCTTGCCGGCCGATCTGCCGACCGCCATCGAAGTGGATCTGTCCGGTCTGGAACTGGGGCACTCCATCCACGTGTCCGACGTCAAGCTGCCCAAGGGCGTGGAAGTGGCCGGTCACCATCACGCCAGCGACGCCGTGGCGACGGTGCAAGTGCCGCGCGGTGCGGTGGAAGCCGCTGCTGAAGCAGCCGCTGCCGCTCCTGCCGCAGCCGCTCCTGCCGCAGCCGCACCTGCTGCCAAGAAGTAAACAGCATTCTGAACTACCCGCCATGCCATCTAACGGTGCATGGCGGGTTTTTTCATTATGAGCGAACCGTTCAAACTCATCGTCGGGCTGGGTAATCCCGGTCGTGAATACGAAGCCACGCGCCACAACGCCGGGTTCTGGTGGGTGGACGAACTGGCGCGTCTGCATAATGTCCATTTCAAGGCCGACAGCAAGTTCCACGGCCTGATCGCCAAGGCGAACCTGCACGGGCACGAGGTGCACCTGCTCAAACCGCAGACCTTCATGAACGTGAGCGGTCGCGCGGTCGGCTCGGTGGCACAGTTCTACAAGATAGAGCCGACACAGATACTAGTGGTGCACGACGAACTCGACCTGCCGCCAGGCAGCGCCAAGCTGAAGCTGGGCGGCGGCCACGGCGGACACAACGGCCTGAAGGATATCATCGCGCATCTGGGTACGAAGGATTTCTGGCGCCTGCGCCTCGGCGTTGGCCATCCCGGCGAGCGCGCGGAAGTCGTCAATTACGTACTGAATGTGCCACGCAAGGAAGAACAGGTGCTGATCGATGAAGCATTGCAGCGTGCGCAAGAAGTTGCGCCGCTCATCATCGAAGGCAAACTGGAAGCAGCGATGCTGAAGCTGCATAGCAACTAACCAAGGACACAACCATGAGTCTCAAATGCGGTATCGTCGGTCTGCCCAACGTCGGCAAGTCCACCATGTTCAACGCCTTGACCAAGGCGGGCATCGCGGCGGAGAACTATCCCTTCTGCACCATCGAGCCCAACGTCGGCATCGTCGAGGTGCCCGATACGCGCATGGACGAACTGGCCAAAATCGTCAAGCCGCAGCGCATGCAGTATGCCATCGTCGAGTTCGTCGATATCGCGGGCCTGGTGGCGGGCGCATCCAAGGGTGAAGGCCTGGGCAACCAGTTTCTTGCCAACATCCGCGAGACTGACGCGATCGTCAACGTGGTGCGCTGCTTCGACGATCCCAACGTGGTGCACGTGGCCGGCAAGGTCGATCCGATCTCCGACATCGAGGTCATCCTCACCGAGCTGGCGCTGGCCGACCTCGCCGTGGTGGAGCGCACCATCCAGCGCGACGGCAAGAAAGCCAAGTCCGGCGACAAGGACGCGCAGAAGCTGGTGTCCGTGCTGGAGAAATTGCTGCCGCACCTGAACGAAGGCAAGCCCGCGCGCACCTTCGGCCTCTCCGAGGAAGAGAAGCACCTCATCAAGCCGCTGTGCCTGCTCACCATCAAGCCAGCGATGTACGTCGGCAACGTGCTGGAAGACGGCTTTGAGAACAACCCGCACCTGGACCGACTGCGCGAACACGCGGCGAAGGAGGGCGCGCCGGTGGTCGCGCTGTGCGCCAAGATCGAGCAGGAACTGGCCGATCTCGACGACGCCGACAAGAAGGAATTCCTCGCTGACCTCGGCCTGGAAGAGCCCGGCCTCAACCGCCTGATCCGCGCCGGCTACGAACTGCTCGGCCTGCAAACCTACTTCACCGCCGGCGTGAAGGAAGTGCGCGCCTGGACCATACACAAGGGCGACACTGCGCCCCAGGCCGCCGGTGTGATCCATACCGACTTCGAGAAGGGCTTCATCCGCGCTCAGACCATCTCCTATGAAGACTTCATCGCCTGCGGCGGCGAGGCCGGCGCCAAGGAAAAGGGCAAGATGCGCGTCGAAGGCAAGGACTACGTCGTGCAGGATGGCGACGTGATGAATTTCTTGTTCAACGTTTAAATCCGGTTTTGCGGCGCGTTCTGTTACACTTCGCGCCGCAATATCGTTTCAGTCTAGTTATTGCCGCCGATTCCGGTACGTAACACCCACCTCATTCAGCCTCAGACTGGCGCTCACACAGGGCGACAGGCCGTTTGTATTCAGAAAGTAGAAAAAAATGTCATTCAAATCTCTCGGCCTGTCCGATGAAATCGCCCGCGCCGTTTCCGAGCGCGGTTACACCGAACCCACGCCGATCCAGGCGCAAGCCATCCCCGTCATCCTGAAGGGCGGCGACCTGATGGGCGGCGCGCAGACCGGCACCGGCAAGACCGCCGGTTTCACGCTGCCGCTGCTGCAGCGCCTGATGGAAAAAAATGTCGCCGGCAAGGCACCCATCCGCGCGCTGGTGCTGGTGCCCACGCGCGAACTCGCCGCCCAAGTGGAAGAGAGCGTGCGCGAATACGGAAAATACCTGCCGCTCAGATCCATGATGATGTTCGGCGGCGTCAACATCAATCCGCAGATCAAGCAACTGCACGGCCGCGTCGACATCCTGGTGGCGACACCGGGCCGTTTGCTCGACCACCTGCAGCAGAAGACGGTGAACCTGTCGCACGTCGAGATCCTGGTGCTGGACGAAGCCGACCGCATGCTGGACATGGGCTTCATCCGCGACATCAAGCGCATCCTCGCGCTGTTGCCCAAGCAGCGCCAGAACCTGTTGTTTTCGGCCACCTTCTCCGACGAGATCAAGCTCTTGGCCGACGGCCTGCTCACCAACCCGGCGCTGATCGAAGTTGCGCGCCGCAACCAGACCGCCGAACTGATCGAGCAACGCGTGTATCCGGTGGACCGCGAGCGCAAGCGCGAACTGCTCACGCACCTCATCAGGGAACATAACTGGTTCCAGGTGCTGGTGTTCACGCGCACCAAGCACGGCGCCAACCGTCTGGCCGAGCAGCTGGATAAGGACGGCATCTCCGCGATGGCGATCCACGGCAACAAGAGCCAGGCGGCGCGCACGCGCGCGCTGGCCGAGTTCAAGAGCGGCAAACTGCAGGTGCTGGTGGCGACCGATATCGCCGCGCGCGGCATCGACATCAGCGAGCTGCCGCACGTGGTCAACTTCGAGCTGCCCAACGTACCGGAGGACTACGTGCACCGCATCGGCCGCACCGGCCGCGCGGGCAGCAACGGCGAAGCCAGCTCGCTGGTGTGCATCGACGAGAAGAAGCTGCTGCACGACATCGAGCGTCTGATCAAGCGCGAGATTCCCGTCGTGAACGTACCGGGCTTCGACGTCGATCCGCGCATCAAGGCCGAGCCCATTCTCAATGGACAGAATCGCGGTCAGGGCGGGCGCGGACAGGGACAAGGCCGCGGCCAATCCGCACCGCGCACCGGTGGTGCGCCACGCACGGGCGGCGCCCCGCGCACGGGCGGCAAGCCGGCCGGCGGCGCGGGCCGTGGTGGAGTGCCCTCTGCGGCACAGCATCGCTCCGGCGGGCGCGGTCGGTAAATAGATCGTTCGCCCTGAGCCTGTCGGGGGGGGGGGCCACGCTGCATGTGGTTCGACAGGCTTACCACCAAAGGTTTAATGGATTTCCAGAATGAATAATGATGTAAGCAACGAAGAGGCCATCGCCGCCACCAGGCTGTGGCTGGAGCGGGCGGTGATCGGCCTCAACCTGTGTCCGTTCGCCAAGGACGTGCACGTCAAGAACCGGATCCGTTACGTGGTGAGCGCGGCGCGAACGCCGCAAGAATTGCTGGCCGACGTAATGAAAGAACTGGAAATATTGGCAAAGGCGAGCCGCGACAAGATCGACACCACGCTGCTGATCCATCCGCACGTGCTGACCGACTTCCTCGACTACAACGATTTTCTGGAAGTGGTGGATGCCGCGCTGGAAGAGGTCGACCTGGCGGGCGAGCTGCAAGTCGCCAGCATGCATCCGCAATTCCAGTTCGCCGACACCGAGCCGGACGACATCACCAACTACACCAACCGCGCGCCTTACCCGACCCTGCACCTGTTACGCGAGGCCAGCATCGACGAGGCGGTGGCAGCCTTCCCCGAGGCCGAGACGATCCACGAAAAGAACATCGAGACCATGCAGAAGCTGGGGCATGAAGGCTGGCATGCGTTGGCGCTGGCGGAAGTGCAGAAACGTAAGAAGTAAGAATGGCGTCGTTCCCGCGAGTGCCTGAATGACGCTATAGTGCCCTCATGGACACGAATACAGACCACTCCTTCTCGTTGCTCACCCCGGACTGCGTGCTCAACGCGCTGGAGAGCATAGGCCTGCGCTGCGACGGCCGCCTGCTCGCGCTCAACAGCTACGAGAATCGCGTGTACCAGGTCGGCATCGAAGAGGGCGCACCGCTGGTCGCCAAGTTCTACCGCCCTGCGCGCTGGACGGATGCGGCCATCCTCGAAGAACATGCCTTCGTGCAGGAACTGGTCGAGCGCGAGATTCCCGTCGTCCCGGCATTGGAGATAGACGGCAAGACACTGCATCACAACGGCGGCTTTCGTTTTTCCGTCTTCGCCAAGCATGGCGGACGCGCGCCGGAACTGGAAGATCGCAACACGCTGGAATGGCTGGGGCGTTTCCTCGGGCGCATCCATGCGGTCGGCGCGATCAAGGATTATCAGCATCGCCCCACGCTCGACATAGAGACCTTCGGCACCGAGCCCCGCGATTATCTGCTGGCGCACGACTTCATTCCCGCCGATATCGACGCAGCCTATCGCAGCGTGGTGCAGCAGGCGCTGGATGGCATGCGCCACTGCTTCGACCGTGCAGGCGCAGTGAAGCAATTGAGATTGCATGGTGACTGCCACGCCGGCAACGTGCTGTGGACGGAAGAAGGCCCGCACTTCGT
>JBQGEN010000457.1:0-2876 GCA_052039615.1 Sideroxyarcus sp.
CCACGCTGGGCAAGTCACTGCTGCAGTTGATCCCACCCACTGCGGGCAGCGTGCGGTTTGACGGGCGCGAGCTGATCGGATCGAGCGCTTCGCGCGCGTCGATGCAGATGGTGTTCCAGGATCCTTACGCCTCGCTCAACCCGAAGATGCGCGTGGCGGAGATACTCGAAGAAGGCATGAGCGCGCTGCGAAGTGGCGCTATCCGCACGAGTTCTCCGGCGGGCAGCGCCAGCGCATCGCTATCGCGCGCGCGCTGGCGGTGTCGCCGCAGTTGCTGATCTGCGATGAGCCGACCAGCGCGCTGGACGTGTCGGTGCAGGCGCAGATACTGAACCTGCTGAAATCGCTGCAGGACGAGATGGGATTGAGCTATCTCTTCATCACGCACAACCTCGCGGTGGTGGAATACATCGCGCATGAGGTGTGCGTGATGTACCTGGGGCGCATTGTCGAGCGCGGCACGACGGAAGAAGTGCTGCATTCCCCCAGGCATCCCTACACGCAGGCGCTGCTCTCTGCGGTGCCGCGCATCGACGGCAAGGGCAGGGAATACGTCAAGCTGGAAGGCGATCTGCCGTCACCGGCCAATCCGCCGCAGGGTTGCCACTTCGCGCCGCGCTGCCCGCAGGCGATGGCGGCCTGCGCCACCTATCCGGAGGCGATCCGGATCAGCGCGACGCATGGCGTGCGCTGTCACCTGTACGACCGGAACGACTAGTTGGAGCTGGACGTGCGGGGGTGGTAGGCGACCTTCATGCTGGCCGCTTTGCGGGTGTTGGTTTTCCTGGCCTTGGCTTTGGTCGCCTTGATGGCAGGATTGCGATGGCGGCTGCGGTCGGACAGCACGATGTTGAAGCGCTGGCCGACGCGCAGGAAGGTGCGGCCATGGTTCGCCTCGCGCAGTTGCGCCTGGCTCACATTGAATCGGCGCGCGATGGTGGAGATGGTGTCGCCGCGGCGCACGGTGTAGCGTACCGCGCCGTACATCTCTGCCACCGCGGAAGCGTGCATGTTGAACGCGGAGAATTCTGCGGCGGTGGCTTCATCGGTGATCGGAACCAGCAGCGTCTGGCCGTTGCTTTCCTGGGCGAACTTGGAAAGGCCGTTCGCATTGCGCAGCTCTGCGGAGGACAGGCCGAAACGCGCGGCGATCTCGCTGAACAGTTCCCCCTTCTTGCTCTGATAGGGCTGCCACGAGACGAGGCGCTGGTCGGTTCGCTCAAGGTTGTTGCGGAAGGTCTCGACCTTGTCCACCGGGAGCAGGATGACGTCGGACATGTCCTGCAGGATCACCGGGCGGTTATGGCCGGGATTGAGCGCGATGAACTCGTCCATGGAGATATCGGCCAGTTCAGCCGCGATCTTCACGTCGATGTGCCGCGCCGTGGCGATCGCCTCGAAATAGGGCTCGTCGGGAATATCGCCCAACACCAGGTCGAAGCGCGCCGGATCGCTGACGATGTTCTTCACGGCCAGCAGCTTGGGCACATAGTTGCGCGTTTCGCGCGGCATCTTGAGATGCGAATAATCGGTGGGTTTGCCGCGCCTGCGGTTGGTCTTCTGCGCGCGGGCGACGGCGTTCTCGCCCCAGTTGTAGGCGGCCAGCGCCAGTTCCCAGTCGCCGAACTGGTCATGCAGTTTCTGCAGATAGTCCAGCGCGCCATTGGTCGCGCCGATGATGTCGCGGCGACCGTCGTACCACCAGTTCTGTTCCATGCCGAAGTGCTTGCCGGTGGAGGGGATGAACTGCCAGATGCCGGAGGCGCTCGCCACCGAGTTGGCGCCGGGATTGAACGCGCTCTCGATCATGGGCAGCAGCGCGATCTCCATCGGCATGCCGCGGCGCTCGACTTCTTCCACGATGTAGAACAGGTAACGGCGCGCGCGTTCCGACATGCGCAGCACGTAATCGGGATGGCTGGCATACCACTTCTCGTGGCGCTTGATCAGCGGGCTGTTCAATTCCTCCATGGCATAGCCTTCGCGGATGCGTTGCCACAGGTCGCCGGCAGGCGGTTCTGGAGCAACGATCATCGCTTCGCGTATCGGCGCGGGAGCTTGCGTCTCGGGTTCGGTGGCTGCAGCAGCCTGAGGGTCGGCAGCTTCGGCCGGTTCCGTTTCTGTGGAAGATGTTTCGACGGGAGCTTCTTTCGCCGGAGCCGCTTTTTCAGACGGTGCAATAACCGCGGGTATCGACAATTCCGGGCTATTCAATGCCAGAGCGGTCTCTGCAGCGGATGCCATGGTTGCGTTACAGCCGAGAACGGCGCCAAGGATCAGCAGTAACGGTTTGTTGATGGACACTATATGTAGCCGGAGAAATAAAGGTGCCGCGATAGTAGCGGAGGGGGGACGGCGGGTCAACCTTGGTTGTGGCATTCCGGCGATGAAAGATATTGATTTTTGTCTGATTTTACGCCGACTTGGCGAGAAGATGGGCTGCACAAAGCAAAAGGGGGAGCGATTTACGCTCCCCCTTCTGTTTGCCGGAAAGTGCCGGGCTTTTCTTACTTGATGACTTCCTTCAACTGCTCAAGGATGGCCGGGTTTTGGCTTCGGCCGCTATGCTTAACATGGCGCCGCCATGTTAGCCTTCACCGAGACCCGGCATGATTACTTAATCACTTCCTTCAACTGTTCCAGAATGGCCGGGTTTTCAAGCGTCGAAACGTCCTGGGTGATCTCCTCGCCCTTGGCGATGGCACGCAGCAGGCGGCGCATGATCTTGCCGGAACGGGTCTTGGGCAGGTTGTCGCCGAAGCGGATCTCGTCGGGCTTGGCGATTGGTCCGATCTCCTTGCCCACCCAGTTGCGCAGTTCTTCGGCGAGCTTTTTGGCGGCGGCCGCATCGGCCGGACGCGCGCCTTTCAGCACCA
>JBQGEN010000458.1:0-11209 GCA_052039615.1 Sideroxyarcus sp.
GCGCGAGGCCAGAGTGTTGTGGATGATCAGATCGCAATTGTCGCCGCGGCCCAGTACGACGCTCTTCAGGTTTTCGCTCACCATGACGACCTGCTGCCGATAACGCAGCAGCAACTCATAGCGGGATTCCGCAGGCTTGCGAAAGGCGGCCATGCCGATGCGCGTGCTGGTCGTGCTTTCCTGCTCCCACAGAATCTGGAACACATCGATGGTACTGTCTTTCCCGCGAAACACCGTGCGCCTTACCGGGCGGGCCTTCTTGCGCAGCTCGCCGGGAAGCATGTCCACCACTGTGTGCGTGGTCATGATCTGGCGGGCGCGAGTGATGGCGGTGACTCGCGCGGCGACATTCACCGTGTCGCCGAACACGTCGCTGCCTTCGAGGACGACCTCGCCGTAATGCACCCCGATGCGGACGTAGATCGGCAGTTCGCCGCCCGGCTGCTGCTTCTCGATGGCTTGTTGCATGGCGCAGGCCGCGTTGATCGCAGAGGGGATGTCCGGAAAGATGCACATGATCTCGTCGCCGATCGTCTTGATCAGCGAGCCTTGCAGCGTGGCCATCTCCCGCGTGAGTATGCCGAGCGTGCGCGAGACTATCTGCAGCGCCTGCTCGTTGCCCAACTTGTCATACAGCGTGGTGCTGCCGCTGATGTCGGCAAAGAGAATGGCGGCATGCTGGTGTGCGGCATTCATCATCCATTCGCGCCGAACATCATCCTCTTTGCCACAAACTTCTTCGCCGGCGGGAGGCAGTCCAGCAGCGTGAGCGCAGCGGAACGCACATGGCCGAGCAGCGGCAGATCATTGGAGAAGAGGCGCACCAGGCCGTCGGTGAAGCGGATGCCGGCGTTGCGGTCGAGGCGGCGCGATTTGCGGTAGGCCGCGCACATCGCGGCCGAGCCGATGCTGTCCGGCGCGCTGTCGAGTATGACCTGAGCGAGTTCCCACGCGTCGCGGATGCCCATGTTGAAACCCTGTCCGGCCACCGGATGCAGGGTCTGGGCGGCATTGCCGATGAGCACCGTGTGCGGGAAGGTGAGGTCGGGCGCGCGCCTCAACCGCAGCGGGTAGCAGTCGCGCCGGCCGACACCAGTAAAGGTGCCAACGCGGTCGCCGAAGTGATCCTGCAGGTAGTGCAGGAAAGTAGCCTCGTCCCAGCCCAGCATCTCCTGCGCCTTGTCGTGCGCGGCGGTCAGCACCAGCTCGTAGCCGTCCAGGTACGGCAGCAGTGCCATCGGTCCCTGTGCGGTGAAGCGCTCGAACGCGACGCCGCGGTCGGGCCGCGAGCAGGTGACGTGCGCGATGATGCCGCTCTGGCCGTAATCGGTGATCTCGGGCGGATGCGAGGCCTCGAGCAGCTTGCCGCCCTCGGCGACGACGGCGAGGCGCGCGGTCAGGGTGTGTTCCTTGCCTTGCCGCATATAAGTGAGCGTGGTGTGCTCCATCGTGCTGCGCAGGTCGCTGACGGCAGCGCCATACAGGCAGCGGACGTCGGAGCGCTGAAGGCTTTGCTGCAGGGCGGCATGCAGCGCGGTGTAGGGCAGCACGTAGCCCATCTCGGCGACATCCAGCTCCTCGGCGCGCAGCGTGGTGTGGCCGGGAGAGTGCTTCTGCGTGACTTCAATGGTCCTGATGCCGCTGATGTTCGGGATCGAGTCCCAGGCGTGCAGGCGTTGCAGCAACAGGCGCGTGCCGTAGGACAGCGCCAGCGACCGCGGGTCGGTGGTGTTGATCTCCGATTCGCGTGCTTCCAGCAGCACCACGTTCAGGTCGTTGCCCTGCAGGGCGATGGCCAACGCCGCGCCGACCGGGCCGCCGCCGATGATTGCCACATCACAGCTGGATTCATTCATGACGCATAACCTCCTCGATCTCGGTAATTGTCTTCGGCGCATCTTGCGTGAGCACTTCGCAGCCATTTGCGGTGACGAGCACGTCGTCCTCGATACGGATGCCGATGTTCCACAAGGCGCGCGGCACATTGTCGCCGGGCCGGATGTAACAACCCGGTTCGACGGTGAGCGTCATGCCCGGCGCCAGCTGTCGCCACTGATCGCCGATCTTGTAGTCGCCGACATCGTGCACGTCCATGCCCAGCCAATGGCCGGTGCGGTGCATGTAATACTGCTTGTAGCTCCCAGTTTCCAGGACCGATTCTACGCTACCTTGGCACAGTCCGAGGTCGATGAAGCCCTGGGACAGCACGCGCAACGCAGCTTCGTGCGGCGCGTTCCACGGCCTGCCGGGCTGCACCGCGGCGATCGCGGCGGCCTGGGCGGCCAGCACGATCTCGTACACGTCCTTTTGCGCGGGACTGAACCTGCCGTTCACCGGAAAGGTGCGCGTGATGTCGGCGGCGTAGCCGTCCAGTTCGCAGCCCGCGTCGATCAGCAGCAGTTCGCCGTCGTTGAGACGCGCGTCATTGCCGACATAGTGCAGCGTGCAGGCATTGGCGCCGCCGGCGACGATGCTGGTGTAGGCGGGATGGCGCGCGCCGTGGCGGCAGAACTCGTGCAGCAGCTCGGCTTCCACCTCGTATTCGTATTGGCCGGGGCGCGTGCAGCGCATGGCGCGGCGGTGCGCGCCGCAAGAGATCGCCGCCGCCCGGCGCATGATGTCCTGCTCGTGCGCGTCCTTGACCAGACGCATCTCGTCGACGGACGCGCGCACGTCGCGGATCTCGTGCGGGGCGTGGATTCCGCTACGCGCCTTCTCCTTGACCGCCTCGCGCAGCTTGAGCAGCCGGGCGTCCCAGGCCGCGTCGGCGCCGACCGGATAGAAGAGCACGGGCTGGTTGCCCATCAGCTCGGCCAGCTTCTCGTCCAGCTGGGCGATGGGATAGGCGGCATCGAAACCGAATTTCTCACTTGCGGCATCGGGGCCGTAGCGGTGCCCGTCCCACACTTCGCGCTCGGGGTCCTTCGCGCGGCAGAACAGCACGCTTTGCATCTTGTCGCCCGCGACCAGCACCAGCACAGCTTCCGGTTCAGCGAAGCCGGTGAGGTAATAGAAATGGCTGTCGTGGCGGTAGTCGTAGTGCGTGCCGGCGTTGCGCACCGCTTCCGGCGCGGTGGGGACGACCGCGATGCCGTGCCGCATCAGGGTCTGCAGGCGGTGGCGGCGACTGGCGTGGAGGGCAGAATTGAACATGGGCGGTATTCTGCGGCGCGCGCGGTTTCTTGTCGAGTTCGCTGCAGACCGATGCCGCCGCACGGCGGATGAACCGCTGTTCGGGCTTAGTAATCCAGGGTCGCGGCGGAGGGGTGAAACAGCGGGTAGAACTCGCGGTCGGTTCTGAGCATGTGGCGCGCAACAACTTCGTCGGCGAGAAAATCCACCAGCTCGCCTATCGTGACGCCGCCCGCCACCGCCGCATCGCGCAGCTGCAACGCCCGTTCCACCAGCCGCTTGTGGGCTTGCGCATGGGCCTCCAGGCCGGCATAACGGCGCTTGGCCAGGATGGCCTCTTCGTCCTCGAAATGGTGCACCACATGGGCCAGCAGCTCATCCAGGGCTGCGTCGAACCCCTGCGGATTCGCATTGCGCTTGAACGCAGCATCGATCAGGGCGTTGGCCAGCTCAAATAATTTGCGATGTTCCTGGTCTATGGTGGGTTCGCCGCAATCATAGGATTCATGCCAGCTCATGCGCAGGATCATGGCGCCGCGATCGTCCGCCCACAGGTCGCTGCTTCCGTGCGCATCGACCTCGACGCGATTGCGTCCGCTGTTCTTGGCGGCATACAGCGCCAGGTCGGCGCGGCCGAACCAGGCGGTCTCGCTTTCGCCGGAAACATGTTCCGCGACGCCCAGACTGATGGTGATGCTGCCGGCAGCGTTGATCTTGTGTTGCTCGATCGTGGTGCGCAGCGTTTCGGCCAGTTTCGTGGCGGCGCGGTAATTGGTGGACGGTGCCAGGACAACGAACTCTTCCCCGCCCCAGCGGAACAGCATGTCCGAAGTGCGGATGTTGGCGCGGACGACCTTGGCCAGCTCGCGCAGCACCTCGTCGCCGACCGCGTGGCCGTGTATGTCGTTGACCAGCTTGAAGTGGTCGATGTCCAGCAGGATCAACGTGACGGGCTGGCGATAGCGCACGCTGCGGCTGGCTTCGACGATGATGGTCTTGTCGAAATGCGCGCGGTTCCAGGCGCCGGTCAGGCGGTCGGTCGAGCTCAGTTTTTCCAGCTCGACGATGCGATTGTGCATTTCGGCCAATTCCGAGCTGTAGGCAATCTCGGCGGACTTTTCCAGCACGACGATGACGTTGTCGCCGATATTGACGACCCGCACGAAGACCGGCGAGGTCTGGCCGTGGCACTCCCATGCCACCGGTACGCGGGTGTGATCGTTGGGATCGTTCAGGATCCTGCGCAGGCTATCGGTCTTGAGGCTGGCAGGATCGAAGGTTTCGTTGAAACAGTGGTTGAGCAGCTTGATCTCGCCCTCCCGGTCCAGCACGGCCAGCGGCAACGGGAACTGCATGAACAGGTCACGGATCTGCGTTTCGGAGAGCCAGGGAATGTTTCCGCTCGACATGTTTCCCTCAGTATCAAGGTGGCGACCCGGCGACGGCCTGGATCTGGTGCAGACATCCTATCATCGTTGGGTTGTCGCGTGTCGGGGGGCGCCCGTTTCCCGAGGGGATATGACCGGCGCTACCGCCGGAAGTTACGCGGGAGAGGCGGAGCGCAACTGGCGGTCCAGCTCGTGCAGGCGCTGCGGCGTGCCAACGTCGATCCATATGCCGCGATGGTGTTCGCCGCTGACCTTGCCCAGCGCGATGTGCTTGCGCAGCAACGGCGCGAGTGCCGCCTTCGATCCGCGCGGGATGTCGGCAAAAAGTTCGGGGTGGTACAGGCCGATGCCGCTGAAAGTGAGTGCCGGGGGCCGGGGAGCGGGGGCCGAGTCGATCACGCGACCATCCTGCAGCAGGAAGTCTCCCTGCGGGTGATGGGCTGGATTGTCCACCAGCACCAGATGCGCCGCGTCCTGCCTTTCCTGCACCTGTGCGGCCAGCGCGGGCAGGCGAGCGAAGTTGTAGTCGCAATAGATGTCGCCGTTGATCACTGCGAAAATGTCATCGCCGAGCAGATGCAATGCGTTCGCGATGCCGCCGGCCGTTTCCAGCGCAGTGCCTTCGTCTGAGTAACGTATCGCTGCACCGAAGCGGCTGCCGTCGCCCAGGACCCGCTCGATCTGCGCGCCAAGGTGCGCGTGGTTGATGACGAGTTCAGTGATGCCCGCGCGTACCAGCCGCTCGATATGCCATGCGATGAGCGGTTTTCCGCCCGCCTGCAGCAGCGGCTTGGGCGTGTGGTCGGTGAGCGGACGCATGCGTTCGCCCCGGCCAGCGGCAAGGATCATGGCGCGCATCTGAAAACGCCTTTCACGTTCGCCCCCTCTCCCGCAAGCGGGAGACTGCGGAAGGGTCGCTGCGAAGCAGCGGGGTCCCCACCGGCGTACCCCTTGCGGGTGTGGTTGGGGAGAGGGGCTGCGCGGGGACGCAGCATCAAGAAGAGGCTCCGACTCTGGCGGGTTGTTGGTTCAGTTCGTGCAGCAGGTTGAGCAGCGGCTTGAGGTCGATATAGCGCTCGCAGGCGCGCACCAGGTATTCCATTACCAGCGGCATGTCCTTCAGGTAGCCTTCCTTGCCGTCGCGGTGATACAGGCGCGCGAAGATGCCCAGCACCTTGATGTGGCGCTGCACCCCCATCATTTCATAGTCGCGGTAGAACTCGCCGAAATCCTCGCGCACCGGCAATCCTGCCTTGCGCGCCTTCTCCCAGTAGCGGATGAGCCAGTCCATGACCTCGTCCTCTTCCCATTTGACGTAGGCATCCTTGAACAGCGAGGCGAGGTCATAGGTGATGGGGCCGTACACCGCATCCTGGAAATCGAGGATGCCCGGATTCGGCTCGGTGACCATGAGGTTGCGCGAGTGGTAGTCTCGGTGCACGTACACGCGGGGCTGTGCGAGGTTGTTGGCAAGGATGCGCTGGAACACCTCTTCCAGCTTGGCCTTATGCTTGTCGCTGAGCGCGACACCCAGATGCCTGGCGACGTACCATTCCGGAAACAGGTTCAGTTCGCGGCGCAGCAGCGCCTCGTCGTAGGGGGGTAATTCGTTTTCGCGCGATGCCAGTTGAATGTTGATGAGCGCATCGGTGGCGGCGCCGTAGAGCTGCTTGGCATTGCCCGCATTCAGCGCCTGCAGATAGGTGGTGTTGCCGAGGTCGGACAGCAGCAGGAAGCCCTGCGCAAGATCCTTGGCATACACGTGCGGCACATGGGTTCCGGCATCCTCGAACAGCTTGCCGATATGCAGGAAAGGCTCGCAGTTCTCGTGCTGCGGCGGGGCATCCATGACGACCCGGGTCGTCCCGTCGGCAAAGGTGGCGCGGAAGTAGCGGCGGAAACTGGCATCGGCCGAAGCGGGGGCGATGGTGAATTTCTCGTTCGGGTACAGGCCGGAAAGCCACTCGGTAAGCTGTTCTTGGCGTTGCATTTGATTGCCTTAATGATGATTTTGTGCGATTTTAGCACCTTAATATATCCGCACCGCACCATGCGTTTTCGCTTTAGTCCAGTTGTGCTCATCCTGCTTGGAACGTTTCCGCTGCCCGGTCATGCCGAGGAGGCGCCGTTGCCGTTGAAGCTGGATAGCACGTTCACGCGCAAGCCCCCCGCCTCCGAAGGGACGGCGGCCTTTATCAGCGCGCAGCACGTGGAGTCGAGGAAGGATGGGCAACTGGAGGCGAGCGGCGACGTCGAATTGCGCCAAGGCGGGCAGGTGATCGGCGCCGGGCATCTGGTTTACGGGCAGGAGAGCAAGGATGTGCTGGCCGAGGGGGCGGTGCGGATCGAACAGCCCGGTTCGATAGTCACGGGGCCGGTGCTGAGACTGAACCTGGACACCCAGATCGGCGAGATGATCCGGCCGCACTTCGAATTCCCCGGGAATCACGCGCGCGGCACGGCGGAGATCGCGCATATCGAGGGCAAGATGAATTACACCTTCGATGATGCGACCTACACCACCTGCCCGGCGGGGGACGACGACTGGCTGTTGCGGGTGAGCCGACTGGATATCGACCGCACGACGCAGACAGGGGTGGCCCATCATGCCCGAGTCGAATTCCAGGGCGTCCCGATACTGTACACGCCGTGGATGGATTTTCCGCTGAACGACCGCCGTCGCTCCGGCTTCATGGGGCCGACGTTCGGCAGCACCAGCAAGGGTGGCACCGAGATCACCCTGCCCTACTATTGGAACATCGCGCCCAACTACGACGCGACGATCGCGCCGCGCATGATCTCCAAGCGCGGAACGCAATTCAACAACGAGTTTCGTTACCTGGGTGGCGCCAACGGCGGCGAGATGGATTACGACGTGCTGCCCTACGACCGGCTGGAGGGCCTGCAGCGCCACCGTGTCGCGCTGGAACATTCCCAGGCGTTGGCGGCTGGACTCGGCGCGGCGCTCAAGCTCAACCGCGTCTCCGACGATGCCTATTTCCGCGATCTGTCCACGCAGGTGAGCGGAACGTCGCAGACCAACCTGCTGCGCGAAGGGGTGCTGTCCTACGGCGCGGACTGGTGGAATGCTTCGGCACGAGTCCAGCGCTACCAGACGTTGCAGGACCCGCTGGTGCCGGTCGCCCTGCCCTACCGGCGCCAGCCGCAGGTCACCCTGAACGCGCGCCGGACGGTGGCCGACGCCAGCGTCGCGTTCGACAGCGAGTACGTGGATTTCCGCCACGACACCGCCGTGAATGCCCATCGTCTGGTGCTCTACCCTTCGGTGAGCTATCCGCTGCTGGACGATCCTGGCTTCTACCTCACGCCCAAGCTGGGCATGCATCACACCCAGTACCGCATGGGGGCCAATAACGCGGCTGGGTTGCCCAATGCGTCACGCAGCCTGCCCATCTTCAGCGCGGATAGCGGGATGGTGTTCGAGCGCGACGACTCTTTTCTGGGCGCCGATTATGTGCAGACACTGGAGCCGCGCCTGTATTACGTGTACGTGCCGTACCGGGAGCAGGATCAGTTGCCGAACTTCGATTCGGCGCAGGCTCCGTTCAATTTCGGGCAGATCTTCACCGAGAACCGTTTTTTCGGCAGCGACCGGGTGGGCGATGCCAACATGGCGACGCTGGCGCTGACTTCGCGCGTGATCGACGACGAGGGCGGCGCCGAGCGTTTGCGCGTGGCGCTGGGCCAGCGTTACAGCTTCGCGGAACCTCGGGTGAATCTGGTCGCTCCGACCGAGAGCACCAGCCGTTCCGACATCCTGCTCGCTGTCGGTGGCAGGATGACCAGGGCGTGGTCGCTGGACAGCCTGTTCCAGTACAACCCCAACCAGAAGCATGCCGAAGCGTACAACGCGATGGCTCGCTACAATCCCGAGGCGGGCAAGCTGCTCAATCTCGGCTACCGTTTCACGCGCAATACCCTGCGCCAGGCGGATCTCTCTGGACAATGGCCGTTGTTCTCGCGCTGGCACAGCGTGGTACGCCTGAACTATTCCTTGCAGGACCGGCGTTTCCTGGAGGCGTTGGCGGGGCTTGAGTATAATCAGGCCTGCTGGGCGATGCGCTTCGTGGCGCAAAGCTTTACCACCGCCACGCGTGAACGCTCCACCGGTATCTTCCTGCAGCTGGAACTGAACGATCTCGTGCGCATCGGCTCCGACCCGCTGGACGCCCTGCGCAACAGCGTATCCGGCTATACCAAGTTGAACAGTTTGCCCGCCGAGCAGCCCGTACCGGACTTGCGTTGATTGACCGATAACTGAAAGAGAACATGCCGAGCAAAAAGATTCTAGCCCTACTCCTGATCGCATCCACCGCCGCTGCCGCGGCGGAGCCACAGAAGTCGGGTATATCCATCGACCGCATCGAAGTGGTGGTGAACGACGATGTCATTACCCGGCACGAACTGGACCAGCGCGTCGCCAGTGTGACGCAGATGCTGCAGCGCCAGAAAACTGCGCTGCCGGACAAGAACATCCTGGAACGCCAGGTGCTGGAGCGCATGATCATCGAACGGCTGCAGGCGCAGTTCGCCCGCGAGAGCGGGGTGCGCACCGACGATGCGCAACTGGACAAGACCATCCTGCGCATCGCGCAGCAGAACAAGTTCCCGTCCGTGGCGGCGTTCCGTGCCAAGCTGGAACGGGATGGCACCGATTTCAAGGAATTCCGCGAGGAGATCCGCAACGAGATGATCTCGGTACGCCTGCGCGAGCGAGAAGTGGACAGCAAGCTGGTCATCAGCGAGAACGATGTCGACAACTACCTGAGCAACCAGGAGCGTCAGTCGGGCAAGGACGAGGAGTTGCAGCTGGCGCATATCCTGGTAGTCGTGCCGGAACAGGCCAACGCGGACAAGATATCGACCTACCGCAACCGCGCCGATCAGGCGCTGGCCAAGTTGCGCGGCGGTGCGCCGTTCGCGCAGGTGGCGGCCGGTTTCTCCGACGCGCAGGACGCGCTCAAGGGTGGCGAGATCGGCTGGCGTCCGGCGGATCGTCTGCCGCCGCTGTTCGCCGAGGCCTTGCAGCAGATGAAGCCGGGAGAAGTGACGCCAGTGCTGCGCAGCCCGAGCGGCTTCCATATCATCAAGCTGCTGGACCGGCGCAGCAAGGACACGCCGGTGGTGATCATGCAGACGCATGCGCGCCACATCCTGATCAAGACCAGCGAGCTGGTTTCCGAGAACGAGGCGAAGATGCGCCTGCAGGAGATCAAGCAGCGCATCGACAAGGGTGCCGATTTTGCCGAGGAGGCAAAACTCTATTCCGAGGACGGCAGCGCCTCGCAGGGCGGCGACCTGGGCTGGCTGTCGCCGGGCGAAACGGTGCCGGAGTTTGAGGGTGCGATGGACAGGCTGAAGGTCGGACAGGTAAGCGGCCTGGTGCAATCCGGTTTCGGCTGGCATCTGATCCAGGTGGTCGAGCGCCGCAACACAGACGTTAGCGTGGAGCAGAAGCGCCAGCGCGCGCGTAACGCCATCCGCGCTTTCAAATCGGATGAGGCATTCCAGGATTGGCTGCGACAGTTGCGCGACCGCGCCTTCGTCGAATATCGCAACGCCGAACAGTGATGCAGCGACCTCTCGCCCTCACTGCCGGCGAACCCGCGGGCATCGGCCCCGACCTCTGTCTGCAGCTGGCGCTGCGCGAACTGCCGCTGGTGGTGATCGCCGACAAAGCGCTGTTGCAGCATCGCGCTGCGCAACTCGGGCTCGATGTCGCGCTGCATGACTACGCCCCCTCCCAGCCTCTGGCGCCGGGCAAGCTGAGCGTACTCCATGTCCCGTTGGCACGCCCAGCGCAAGCTGGCAAGCTCGATCCGAACAATGCCAGCTATGTGCTGGAGACCTTGCGCCGTGCGGCGCAGGGTTGCCTGACAGGCGCATTCGCAGGCCTCGTCACCGCACCCGTGCACAAGGGCGTCATCAACGACGCGGGCGTCCCCTTCACCGGACACACCGAATTCCTCGCCGAACTCACGCATACGTCACAGGTGGTGATGATGCTGGCGGGCGGCGGCATGCGCGTGGCGCTGGCGACCACCCATCTGCCGTTGCGCGAGGTGGCGGACGCCATCACCGCACCGCTGCTGGAAAGCGTGCTGCGCATTATGCAGCGCGATCTGCAGCGCCGCTTCGGCATCGCACGGCCGCGCATCCTGGTGGCAGGGCTCAATCCCCATGCGGGCGAAGGCGGGCATCTCGGGCGCGAAGAGATCGAGGTGATGATCCCGGTGTTGGACAAGTTGCGCGCGAAAGGCTTCGACGTGAGCCCGCCGCTGCCTGCCGATACCCTGTTCGCTGCCCACCGCTTGCGCGAATGCGATGCGGTGCTGACCATGTATCACGACCAGGGGCTGCCGGTGCTGAAGCACGCCAGCTTCGGCGCAGGAGTGAACATCACGCTCGGCCTGCCCATCATCCGCACTTCGGTCGATCACGGTACGGCGCTGGAGCTGGCCGGGACGGGCAAAGCCGATGTCGGAAGTTTGCTGGAGGCGATCAGGGTCGCCACGGAGATGGTGCGCAATGAACGGGCATAAAGCCAAGAAATCTTTTGGCCAGAACTTCCTCGTCGATCAGAACATCATCGCCGACATCGTGCGCGCCATCCGCCCCGAACCCGATGACAACATGGTGGAGATCGGCCCCGGCCTTGGCGCGCTGAC
>JBQGEN010000459.1:0-3883 GCA_052039615.1 Sideroxyarcus sp.
CAAGACATGGAAGTACGCACTGCGGGGCCTGCGCCGCCGAGGTCGAAACCCATCTCATTGAATTCGTCGAAGGCTTTTTGCACGTTCTCGGTAGTGCAACCCTGGAACATGATGTCGCCAGACTGGCCGTGGAATGCGATCAGGCCGGAACCGTGCTTTTCCCAGATGTCACAGAACTGACGCAGGGTGGCAGTGTCATAGTGCATGCCGGGCGGGGGCATGATGCGCAGCGTGTGAAACTCGGCCGCATCCTTGAACTGGGGCGTGCCGTCCGCATTCTTCAACTCGGTGAAGCGCGGAATCACGCCGCCACCGTAGCCGAACACGCCGACCGTGCCGCCCTTCCAGTAGCCCTTGCGGGTCTTGTAGGACGCCTCGAGCTGGCCGAGCAGGTCGACCGCAATGTCCTTGTCCTTGGCCAGACGTTTCAGGCCGGTAACGAAACTCGGCCATTCGCCCTTTTCGAGCTCATCCAGATTCGGGGTGTCATGTAGCTTTTTCGCCATAATGTCTTCCTTTCAGTCGCGTTACGCTTAGGTTGCCCGGCGAGGGGCTGGAATTCCGGTTTCAGTTTCGTTCGGGTTCTGGCTCAAACTGCCGACCCGGTTTCTTAATGGTTCGGCATGTTACGGTGCCGCAACAAGGCTAACCATCACCCAGAGCGGCTATCCAAGGTAACCCTAAAGGGTGGTGCTTTTCCCTTCACCGGTAGTATTTCAAACATGAATGCATTGACGCTAGACTTGCAGCATATACATATTGCCCGCTATCGTCCCGTTCCGGGCCGACACACGGGAAAGGTAAACATGGCACAAATCACCGAACTTAGCAAAATTCAGGTCCCGTTGGGGGGACAGCAGATCGAGCTGCAGCAGATCGACCACGCCGAGGACGGCATGAGTATGTTGCGCGTTCGCATCCGCGAAGGCAAACGTTTTACCATTTTCGACCTCGATCCCGCCACCGCGGAACTTTGGGCATCCGCCATGCTGCAGTGGGCCGGAACGCAGGAGCGCAAATGAGCACGGCGCGGACCGGGATGATCGACCTGGTATTCGATCTGCGCGGGGAGACGCTGCCACCCTCCTACCCTTTCGCCTTGTGGGCGGAGTTGGTGCGGCGGGTTCCGCAACTGGCGCAGGACGAGCAAGTCGGCGTATTGCCTTTGCGCGTGGCGGAAAACAACGAGGCCATGTTGCTGCCCAGGCGCGCCAAGCTGATATTGCGCCTGCCGACCGCCCTGACCGATGTCGCCGCCACCCTGGTCGGCGCGCAACTGGAGATAGCAAGCCATATCCTGGCGCTGGGCGAGGCTAAAACGCGGGAGTTGCAGCCCTTCCCCACGCTGCATGCGCAATTGGCGGCAGGAACTGCCGATGAAATGGAGTTCATGACGTCAGTGCAGGCTCACTTTGCCGCACTGGGGATCAGTGCCAATACGATTTGTGGCAGACGCCACACGTTGAGCGACGGGAGGCAGTCGGTCAGCGGTTACAGCCTGGTGGTACACGACCTCAAGCCCGAAGCTTCCATACTCCTGCAGTGCGTGGGGATGGGAGAGGGCCGGCAATTCGGCTGCGGCATCTTTATGCCTTACAAGGTCATTTCCGACCGGGAATGACATTTTTAACCTAGAAAGGAGATTCGACGATGGGATACGTGGTTGCAGGAAACGAGTTGGAAACCAATGATGAAGGCTACCTGCTGGAGCCCGATTACAGCGAAGAGGTCGTGAACGTGATCGCCGCTGCCGAAGGCATCGCACTGACCCCGAAACACTGGGAAGTCATCAACTACATGCGCGAGGAATACCGCGAGAATGGCCACACACCAAATTTCCGCAACATGCTGAAGGGTGTAAACGAATTCTGGCCGGAAGCCGACAGCAAAGCGTTGTACGATCTGTTCCCGGTCGGCCCCGCAAAACAGGCTGCCAAGATCGCCGGTTTGCCGCAACCACTGGGCAAGGGCGGTTACTAAACCATCCCTTCCTGCCCGCTCACGCGCGGGCGGAAAAGGGCGGGGATGGCAGCGGGCACGGCAAGTTAACATCGGGACTGGCACCTTTGCCATACCCGTCAAGGAGATACAAATGGACATGATCAACGTGGTACTCGATATGAAGGGACTCTCCTGCCCCAGGCCGCTTATCGGCGCCAAGCGCATGGTGGACGAACTTTCCTCAGGGCAGGTATTGCTGCTGGTGTCGGATTGCCCCGGCACACCGGACGACCTGTTCGCCTGGGCGAAACAGACCGGCAACCGTATTTTGAAGACCGAGAAGATGCCCGATGGCGGCACCGGCTATCACATCCAGAAAGGCCAGGGCCATGCACTCAAAGCCCATGTCACGCTGGATATCCGCGGCGCCGCCTGCCCCGGCCCTGTCGTCGAGGCAAAAAAGCTGCTGAACGGCATGCAGACCGGCGAAGTGCTGAAACTGGTCAGCGACTGTCCAGGGGTGGAATCCGATATCGGCGGCTGGGCTTCCGCCACGGGCATGACCCTGCTTGAGAGCGTCGAGCCGGCTGCAGGCCTGCACGAGTTCTACATCCGCAAAGGCTGACCCTTGCGCATCAAGAGCAACTGGTTCAAGGAAGGCCGCGCGCGCACGCCGCAAGAGATTTCGGACGCGCTGGCGTTCGTCGTTTCGCGCATCGCCGACAATGCGCTGAAGAACACGCGCAAGGCGAGCTTCGAGATCTCGGTCGGCCCGCAGTACCTCGACTTTCTGGCCGAGTTCCTGCTGTTCCTCATCCTGGTCGCCGACCGCATCGCCTACCGCGACCTGTCGGAAGAGGACCGCATCGCCTTCACCGGCAATCTGGCGAACCGCGTGGCGGAGACCTACGCCGAGAACCGCAGCCGCCTGCTCGACGACGACCTGAAGGGATGCAAGCAGCGCTTCATCGACCTGCTCAACCAGCGCGCCGGCGAGTATGCCGATTTCGGCTATGACGAGAAAGGTCCCGATTACGGCTTCTACCGCTATCTCGCGTTCTGCATCGGCAATGTGCTGAGCGAGGAAGACGCCAACTGGGTCATTGACCCGATGATCAGCTTCGAAGCGCCGGAAGCGGTGCAGATGGTGGAAACGACCCTGCGCGGCCTGTACGCGGTCGAACCGCGAAAACCGCGCCGTCGCACGACGGCGAGCGGCGATTGACAGGCATGACAACCATGTCCAACCCTTTCGATCTCAACGATACCGCCGCCTACCTGCGATGGCGCGAGCAGAAACTCGCCGGCGCCCCGAAAACGGTGGGCGATCTCATCGTCGAAGTGCGCGACCCGCGCGCCCTCGCCCCTGCCGAGCACGCCGCACTGGCCGAGCGCGTCCGCCGCAGCAACATGGCCATCTACGCCAGCCCCATGCACGAGGAAGACACCAACATCCTGCGCCTGCTGGGCGCGCAGTTCGGCCTGAACCAACTCGATGCCAACTGGCTGGCAGGCGAAGACGGCATCTCCTCGATCCGCGTGTTCGATGGCGGCACGCGCCAGCATTACATCCCCTATACCGACAAGCCGATCAAGTGGCACACCGACGGCTACTACAACCCGCCGGAGCGGCAGATACGCGCCATGGTGCTGCATTGCGTGCGCTCGGCCGCCAGCGGCGGCGAGAACCGTCTGATGGATCACGAGATGGCCTATCTGCTGCTGCGCGACGAGGACCCGCGGCACATCGCGGCCCTGATGCAGCCGGACGCGATGACCATTCCGGAACGGGTGGACGAGTCCGACGGCGTGCGCGCCGCGCAGAGCGGCCCGGTGTTCTCGCTGGATGCGCAAGGCCATCTGCACATGCGTTATACCGCGCGCACCCGCAGCATCGAATGGAAACAGGATGCGGCGACGCTGGCCGCGGTCGCCGCACTGG